>CALVQP010000101.1 GCA_944358225.1 uncultured Bacilli bacterium | reverse complement strand
AAAGAGATATTATACAACACAAGTTTATATACATTTTAACTAATGATGCGTATACATTTTAAAAAAGGATTAACATTTTTGCAAAATTTTGTGTACAAAATTTATGTTTTATGCTATATTAAGGGTAGAAATTTTAGGTTTTGGTTTATAGGGCACTAAAATTTAAAATTATAATATGTTATATTATATAGCATATGATTTTGTGGGAGGTATTTTATGAAAAATAAGAAGGTTATATTCGGTATTGTATTATTTTTACTTATCGGTCTTGCTATTTTTACATTCGCAAATCCTGCTGAGAATGAAGAAATTTTAGATGATAAGGATAATGATAAAACTGAAGAAAAAGTAACCAAAGATGATAATGATGATCAAACAGAAGAAACTGATGAACAAACTACTAATAATAATTTAGCTAGTGATAATACAAACACAAATGTATTAGCTGCTAATAATCAAAGTAGAAATACAAATGCATCAAATGGTAGTGGTGTTTATGATGTAAATGTAGATGGAAATAATGGTTCATCAAATAATGGTGGTAATTCAGATAACAATCAAACTACTGATAATAAGTATAATGAAGCCCTAAAAGCAGTAGAAAAAGCAGAAGCGACTAGAAATCAAGCTGACGTTGATGCAGCAGCTAAGTTAGTAGCAGATTTGGAAAGCTCTACTAATAAAACTAATTTAGAAAATCGTTTAGCTGACGTTCAAAATATTATTGATGTCATGGCTATGATTGCTAAAATGGAACTTGATTTAGAGGAAGCAGACGCACGTGGTGATATTGTTGCTATCAGTGAATATAAGAGTGAACAAAATGTTGCCAAAAAAATTGCTACAATTAAAGATGAAGAGTTGCTTGAAGAATTAACTTCAAGATATGAGGCTGTTTCTGTAATTGTTGATGATGATGAAAATCCAGAATTTGATGTTCAAAGTGGAACTCATTTTAACAAAGAAACAGATATTGAAGTAACTGATGAAAACTTTGATTATGTTATGTATCGTAATAATGATAAGGATACAGAATATACTAAAGTTTCAGAAGATAAGTTTACTTTAACTGATGAAGGAACATATCATATTATTGCTTATGATAAAGCAATGCTTGAAACAGGAATTTATGTAGCTATTGATAAAACAACTCCAGTAATAAGTGGTGTTGAAAATAATGGTCTATATAATAGTGAAAATGGTAATTTAAATGTAGTAGTAACAGATAAATTTTTACAAACAGTTACAGTTGATGGTGTTACTTATACTAGAGGTGAAAGTGAAGAAATTAAATTAACTGGAACTAATAATGAAGGATTTACTTTTACAACTAATATTACTGAAGAAGGAACTCATACAATTGAAGCAACTGATAAAGTTGGTAATAAAGTAACATATACTTTTACTATTGATAAAACAGCTCCAGTTTATACTAAATTAGCTATTTTAAATAAGGATAATTTAAATAATGGAGATACTAAGTATGCTAAAATTGGCGATACAATAAGAGTATTTGTTTATTTTGATGAAAAATTAGCAGTTAATCCTCAAATAACAATTAATGGTATCAAAAAAGAAGCAACATATAAAGAAGGATTTACGAAAAATGGTTATGCTTATGTTGTTGATTATAAAATAACTGCTGATGCTAATTTTAATGAAGGCATGATAGAAGTTAAAGTTTCTGATTATGCTGATGAAGCTTTAAATGTAGGTAAAGAGTTAACTAATGCTGATATTAATTATGAAAAATATCCATATGTTATTTTTGACAGTATAGCACCTACTGTTGTGGAAACTTCACAAGTTTGGGAAGATGAAGAAGATGGAAGAGTAAAATTAACAGTTAAGTTTAGTGAGGCTGTAGCTTATCCATTTGATAGTCTAAACTGGCGTAAAGTAAGTGATACAGAATATTATACTTACTATTATAGAAGTAAAGAAGATAAGATTACTTTTAAAGATTTAGCTGGTAACGAAGGTGTTTATACAATTAGTGTAGATGCTGATTGTCCAGAAGTAGTTGATGTTGAGCAAGTTTATGAAGATAAAGAAGACGGACGTATTAAAACTACTGTTAAATTCAGTGAAGCTGTAGCTTATCCATTTGATAATCTAAATTGGCGTAAAGTAAGTGATACAGAATATTATACGTATTTTTATAAAACTAAAGATTACACAATAAACTTTAATGATTTAGCAGGAAATCCAGGAAGTTATACAATTAATGTAGATGCTACAGCACCAAGTGTTATTGATGTTGAGCAAGTTTATGAAGATAAAGAAGATGGACGTATTAAGACTACTGTAAAATTTGATGAAAAAGTAGTTTATCCATTTGATAGCCTAAATTGGCGTAAAGTAAGTGATACAGAATATTATACATATTTTTACAAGACTAAAGATTATGTAATTAATTTTAAAGATGAAATTGGTAATCCAAATAGTTATACTATTAAAGTGGATATGACAGCACCAGTTTTAGAAGTAAAAGATTACATTGGAGATCTTGAAAGAAAAATATTTTCAAATATAAGCTTTAAACTAAGTGATGGTTTAAGTGGTATTAAGAAAATTAACATAAATGGTCAAGAAATATCTTATACTGTAAATGCTTGGGGAGATGCTAATTATAATGATATCAAAGGATATTTGAAAGACGGATTAAATACAGTTGTTCTTTATGATGCTGTGGGAAATAAGACTACAGAATATGAATTTACATACGATGTAACTCCTCCTGCTATTACTGTAAAGGATGGATATGTAGGAAATAAAGAACAAAAAATATATTCAGAAGTAAGCTTTAAATTAATGGATAACGTTGGGGTTTCTAAAGTTGTAGTTAATAATACAGAGTTAGATCGTAGCTTTAATACAGTTAGCGATGCTAATTTCCAAAATATTAAAGCCTATTTAAACGAAGGTGTAAATACAATTACTTTGTATGATGCAGCTTTAAATAAAACTGAATATACATTCACATATGATGTAACAGCTCCAAAAATTAGTTATACTTTAACTCCAGATGGAGTAACTAATGGACCAGTTACAGTAACTTTAACTGCAAATGAACCGATTGTGGACTTAGAAGGATGGACAAGAATTGATAATCAAACTTTTACAAAAGTTTTTGAACAAAATGAAAAAGTTTGGATGATTTTTGAAGATTTAGCTGGTAATAAAACAGAAAATACTTTAATTGAAGTAAAGAGAATTGATAAGGTTAATCCTAGTTTTGTAGGACTTACAAATAATAAATATTATAATAATGATGTAACTTATAAAGTTACTAAGGCCGATGAAAATAATGGCGTAGATTTTGCTATTAAAGAAGAAAGTGTAAAAACTATTATAATTGACGGCGTGTCTTATAATGAGAAAGAAGCTCCTAAAACAATTAGTGGGGAAGGAAAACACACTATTAAAGTAATTGATAAAGCTTTAAATGAAAGTGAAGAAGTAACTTTTGTAATTGATAAGACTAACCCAACACTTGAAGTTAAAGAATTTACTGGTGATGAAACTACTAAAATGTTCTCTAAAATTAGTTTTAAACTAAAAGATAATATGAGTATTGCTAGTGTTTATATTAATGGTGTAGAAAGAGCTAATGCTCCGGCAACAAGTGGGGACGCTAATTTTCAAAATATTAAAGGTTATTTAAAGGCAGGTCAAAATACAATTGTTCTTTATGATTTAGCGGGAAATGCTAGTGAAGAATATGTATTTACTTACGATAATGAAGCGCCAACTGTTGTTGAAAGTTTTCAAACGGACGAAGGAGATAGAGTTAAATATACTGTTAAATTTAGTGAAGCTGTAGTTTATCCATTTAGTACTTTAGAATGGCGTAAAGTAAGCGATACAGAATATTATACTTATTATTATCGTAGTAAAGAACAAACCCTTAATTTTGAAGACTTAGCTGGTAATAAAGGTACTTATACTTTCAATGTAGTAAAATAATTAAAAAATAGCGGTTCAATGTCAAGTAGTGTTGGTGGAACCAAAAACTAATGATAAATGAATTGAGAGAAGGAAGTTATAAAGCTTC
>CALVQP010000100.1 GCA_944358225.1 uncultured Bacilli bacterium | reverse complement strand
AATAGCTGATACAATGCCAAAAGTAAGTGTCTCTAAAGTAGAAAGTTCTAGTAGAGGAGATACAATTAGTGTTGATGTTAATTTAGATAATATTGATAGTAAAGAATTTGCTATGTTGTTAGCAACTGTAAAATATGATCCTGATAAATTAGAGATTGTTAATTTAAATATGTCAAGTATTGGTCTAAATGGTAACAATTTAAACAATATTGATCAGGAAGCAGGCGAAGTAGCGCTTATTTACGCTATGATGGAAGGGGAATCTACTTATAGTGGTAAATTAGCTACACTTGAATTTAAAATCAAGGATACAGCTGCTGGTAAACAAGATCTTGAAATTATTGATTTAGCGATGAGCAGATTACCTCAAGATGGTGAAGCTGAAGGTGAAGTGGTCGCTACCCAAAGTGAGGCTGGATATATTTTTGTTGATGTACCAGTTCAAG
The DNA here is from genome assembly GCA_944358225.1 of uncultured Bacilli bacterium. Classification (GTDB taxonomy): domain Bacteria; phylum Bacillota_I; class Bacilli_A; order RF39; family UBA660; genus HGM10766. The sequence continues at coordinate 12,677 of CALVQP010000100.1, read as the reverse complement.
ATGTATCGCTAGTTAATAGTAATATAACTTTAGATATGGCTAGTGAGGATAAGAAAAATGCTAAATTAGAAGTTAGTTATACTCCAGAAGATACAACTGATGAGATGAATTTGAGTTTTGATGTTAAAGATCCAGAAATTGTTAGTGTGGATGCTGAAGGGAATTTAACAGCCTTGAAAAATGGTGGTACTACAGTTGAGGTTTCAGCATTTGGTCAAGAATTTACAGCAAATGTTGAAGTTATGACTTCAATTAGTGATTTAACATTAAGCAGTGATAATTTAAAAGGTAATCGCTTAAGTTTAAATAAAGGAGATAGTGAAACTCTTATTCCAACGATAACTCCAGACAATACTACATTATCTAAAGATTTAACTTGGGAAAGTACTAATAATGATGTTGCTACTGTAACGGATGGAGTAGTGAATGCTGTTGGTGCAGGGGTTGCAACAATTACTGCTAAAACAGTAAATGATGTAACAGCTAGTATTAAAGTAATTGTAAATGTACCTATTACAAGTGCTAGTTTAAGTGATGATGATATAACATTAAATAAAGGTAATAGTCAAGAATTATCTATTAATTTAGAACCTGTTGATGCTACATTTGATGATGTAACTTGGGTAAGTGATGATCCGGATATAGTAGCAGTCTTAAAAGATGAAACTGATCCTACTAAAGCAACTATTACGGCGTTAAAAGGGGGAACTACACAAATTACAGCTCAAATCGGAACTTATAATTTAACTGCAGATGTTACTGTAAATGTACCGATTGAAAACTTTAAAGTAAGTGAAAATAATATTACTTTATTACCAACTCAAGAAAAAGAGATTACAACAACAGTAACTCCTTCTGATTTTACGGGAGATAAAACTATAACTTGGGATAGTGATAATGATGAAGTTGCAACAGTTAATAACGGTTTAATCACAGGTGTAAAACCAGGTGAAACTGTTGTTAGAGCAACTATTCAAAGCCATGAACAAACAATTAATGTTAAAGTGTTAATTCCAATTGAAGAAATAATTATTTCTAATGAAGAATTAACAATGGCTAAAAATGCAACTCATGATATAAGTGTTAATATTAATCCAGTAGAAGCAGAAGAAAGCAAAGTTGTTAGTTGGAAAAGTAGTGATGCAAGTATTGTTAAAGTAGAAAAAAATGATGATGATTCAACAAAAGCTACTCTAACAGCGTTAAAAGGTGGTATTGCTACTATTACAGCAACATTAGAAAACGGTATGGAAGCAGAATGTGTTGTAACTGTATATGTTGATGTTGATACATTTACAGTAGATAAAGATTCTATAACTATAGATAAAAATAAAACAGCAACATTAACAGCAACAATTACTCCAAGTGATGCAACATATCAAGATATTGATTGGGAGATTGTAGATGATACTAAGGCTGTTATCGAAAGTACTAAAGACAATACGGTAACTATTCTTGCAAAAGCCGCAGGAGATACAATAATAACTGGTACTTTACCTGGCGGTAAGGAAGTTAGTGTTCCAATTCATGTAGAAGTTCCGATTGATTCAGTAATCATAAATAACGACTTAATTCAAGATAACAAATTAAATTTAACCAAGGGCGATACAACAACTCTTACAACTGAAGTTGGACCAAGTGACACAACAAAAGATAAAACTGTAACTTATAAAAGTTCTGATACAAAAGTTGTAACTGTAGATTCTACAACTGGATTTGTAACAGCAGTTGGCGGAGGACATGCTACTATAAGTGCAACAGCTGGAGATGTAACAACAACTATTGATGTTTATGTGGAAGTCCCAATAGAAGAATTTACAATCAACAAAGATACAGCAGAAGTTATTAAAAATCAATCTATTAAATTAGAAACTACTATTGGGCCAAGCGATACAACTGAAGATACAACTATAACTTGGGAAAGCGAAGATAATGATATTGCAACAGTAGATAAAGATGGTAAAGTAACAGGCAAAAGCCAAGGAACAGTTAAAATAACTGGTACGTTAGAAAATGGTATGCAAGTTGAATGTGAAGTAACTGTTAAGATAATTCCAGTTGACTCTATATCATTTGATCAAAAAGAAATTACAATTAAGAAAAACCAAACTAGTATTTTAGATTTACTTGTATATCCATATAATGCTACCGAAATAAGTAGTTTTACTTGGGTTAGTGATAATGAAGAAGTGCTTAAAGTTGATCAAAATGGTAAAATAACAGCTTTGAAACCAGGAATTGCAACTATTACTGTTTATATGGACGGTTTAGATGATCCAGCAACAATTACAGTTGAAGTAGTGGAAGTTCCTTTAGAAAGTATAAGCATTAAAAATGATCTTGATAATCTTCAAGTAGGAGATATTGTTGATTTAGAAATTGGTTTAAATCCTGGAGATACAACTGATGAGGTAACATTTAAATATACCTCAAGTAATGAAAGTGTTGTAAAAATTGATGAGAATGGTCGTTTAACGGCTGTTGGTAAAGGTGATGCAACAATTACAGTTACAGCATCAAATGGTGTAGAAACTTCAACTTCAGTTAAAGTTAGTGCAATTGAAAGTCCAAATACAGGAGTAAAATCAATAGCTTCTTATGGAATTTCAGCTTTAGTCCTTTTAGGTGGTATATTAGTAACTATTAGAAAGGTAAGAGCATAATAAGAACTCCTTAATAGGAGTTTTTATTATAAAAAGGTGTGAAAATGAAACGTTTAAAATTATTTATATTTATAACATTTATATTAACTATTTTTACAGGCAAAGTAAAAGCTGCAAATCAAACTATAGACTTGTGGTATTTAGATGATTATAATGCTCAATATATTTCTTTGCCTAGTGGTTATAATTCTAGTTATCAAATACCTATGAACGATTCGACAACTATCAAAGTAACAGCCGCAGAAGGGTTTCCTTCTATAAGTATTAGTTCTACTGGTTTAGTTAAACCAAATGGTTATGCTACTGGAAAAACCACAGTTTTGGTTCGTGATAATACTTCTTCTTATAATTTAATATTTAATGTTTATGATTATCCAAAAGTATATGCTGATCAAAAAATTGCGGAATATGTAGAACAAAATATTACCTCAAATATGACAGATTATGAAAAAATGCAAAAAATTGGAGAATTTGTATCGATGAAACAATATGGAACCTCTCCTGATTATGCAACCTTTTTTACCTCAGGAGCAGGTGATTGTATAGCAACAGCCGATCTTATTATCAATATGGCTAAACTTTCAGGAATTGATGCCCATCGTCGTTATGCTGGCCACGATGGTTATGCTGCAGGTTTATATCATCGTAATGTATCAGCAATATTAGACGGAAAAGTATATACTATTGAAGGATCATGGAACATGCCAACTCCTAGAAATTTTAATATTTATGAAACAAAAGATGGGTTTACAATTACTTTAGCTGGTTATATTTATCAGTATGATGGTAATGCTAAAGACGTAGTTATTCCTGAAAACGAAGAATACAATCATTTAGTTAAGGAAACTTTTTACAATGGTTTATATGATGATTCCAATATCCAAACTATAACAATACCTAAAACAGTAACAGAAATTGATGATGGGGCTTTTGCAAAGCTACCTACTTTAAAATATATTTATGTTGATGAGGACAATCCTAATTATAAAAGTGTAGATGGTGTACTATATACTAAAGATGGTTCTAAATTAGTGGCTTACCCTTTAGGCAAGGATGATACTACTTATGAAGTACTAGAAAATACCAAAGAAATTAGCTCATATGCCTTTGCTTTAGAAACATCAGATAGTGCCTCATACTCATATCCTACTACTAAGCCAAAAAATGAAGTAAAATTACAACAAGTAATTTTACCTACTAGTTTAGAGGAGATTGGGAAAGAAGCTTTTTATGGAATCTTATTAGAAAATTTGATTATTCCTCAAAATGTTGCCGAAATCGGTGATTATGCTTTTAGATATTGTGATTTATGGAGTAATTATATAATCATCAAAAATCCGAATGTAACTTTAGGTAAATCAGTTTTTGGATCTTCTGCTTCAATTTATAGTACTGAAAATGAATCTTTACAAAACTATGTAGAAAATGGGGGTAATTTCTTTTTAGAATTAAATGATTTAGATACGTTTAAACAAATAACCGAAGATATGATAAGTGGAGTAGAAAGTGAAGTAGTTTATAATCCTGAAGGGACTTATCAAAATAATATAGTTATAACTGATAATGGTTATACTTTAGTAGAAAATAAAGATTATGTTCTAAATTATAGCTACGCAACGGGAAAAGGAAATGGGCGAGTATATATAAGTGGTATAGGAGATTATATTGGTAGTCATTTTTATATATATAGTAAAATTAATCGAACCATAACTTATGAACTTACTAATCCAGTTGTTAATTACACCGAAGAGGGGACTACTCCTAATTTAGTTATTCCAAGTGATGCACAAATTAGTTATCTTTCTATAAAGAAAAATGGCTTGGGATATGGGACATTTGATAGTATGCCCACTTTAGTAGAACCAGGAGAATATAGTATAACTTTCCAGGCTAAAGGAGATATGTATGATACATTATTTACAACGGTTAAGTTTACTATTAAAGGTTTAGATATAAATGATGCTATAATTGAGGGAATTAGTAATTATGTTGTAGAAAATAATAACGTTAACATTAAAATAAACCCTATAGTTAAATATAACGGTCAAACTTTAGTTAAAGATGTAGATTATACTTTAAGTGGGGATATTCCTACAACGGTAGGAACAAAAGAATTAGTTATAACAGGTATCGGTAAATATAGTGGAACTAAAAAAATATCATATGAAATTGTAAATTCAGCTGATTATAATATTAGTTTTGAAGAAAATAAAATAACTTTAAATGTGGCAGCTACTTATGAATCAAAAATAAAGTATGATCCAACTTTAGATTTAATTACTACTTATTCTACTGATAATGATAAAGTTGCTACAGTTGATCAAAATGGCCTTATTAAAGCGATTGCTCCTGGAAATGCGACTATTACAGCAACTGCTCCAAATGGTAAAACTGCTAAGTTAGAAATAGTGGTTAATAATTATTTAAAAGGAGACTTAAATAAAAACGGTAAAATTGATTTAACAGATATTTTACTATTAATTAAATTATATTTTAATAAAATACAGTCAAATGATTATTACAAGATGGCAGGAGATATGAATACTAATGGACGTTATGATTTAACAGATATATTACTGTTAATTAAAACATATTTTGGTAAGATTTAGGAAATATAAAAATGCTAAAAATTAATAATCAAGAATATAAAGTTTTATCTTCTAAAATGAAATATATCCATGCAACTTATAATAATAAAAAAGGTTATTCTCTGTTAATATCAATTGATATTGAGTTTAATGATGCAAAAGGATATATTGCTTTTTATATAGATTCTTTTAATAATAATTATTTTAAAAATATAGAAAATAAAGAGTATAACGAGTTACCTACTGATTTTAATTCAAAAATAGCTATGATAGAAATATTTGATACCCAAAATTTTATTGATTATATTGAAAGTAACGTTATCGTAAAATTTGGGAATATATTAGATGATCAAGTTGAAATGGATTTGAATATAAATGATTAATTAATAAAATTAGAATATCACGGAATGCTAGATATAAAATAGTTATACAATGATTGGTGATATGAATTAAATATTAAAATATAAAGTATAAGGTGATGAGATGAAAAAAATATTATTTACAATTAGTTTGTTTTTAGTATTAATAAGTACTTCTCAGGCAGCGAATTTAACACAATATAAATTTACAAGTACTGATAATTTATATTCAACTTATAAGGAGGTAAATGGAGCAACTTACTCAACGGAAAGTGCTTATCGAATATATGACTTTTTTGATGAGGAAGGATTATTTAATAATGTTTATACTTCCGAGGGAAATGTTTATTGGTCTAAATATGATGAAAAGATGAATTTAATAAGTACTTATTCATGGCCGTTATATTATAAAGGTGATGATCTTAACACTGTTCAAGAAATCTTGTTTAAACCTTTTGGGGGAGCGGTTTATTATAATAATTATTTATATGTTTTTTATACAACAATTGCTAGTGGTTCTAGCTTGACTGAACAATATAGTAAAAATGTCTTAGCGTTAGGTAAATATGATAAAACTGGTAATTTAGTTGATTTAAAAGAGTATAAGGGTGTAGATTTAAATGCTAGTAGTTACTATGATCAAACAGGAACTCAAGTACCATTTTATACCTCAAATAATAGTATTGCTGTTAATGATGGAGTAATTGCTTTATTCTTTGGTCGAAATATGTTTAATTCTCACCAATCTAGTCTTATAGCTTTTTTTGATGCTAACGACTTAGAATATTTAAGCAATATGCATGATAAAGAGGCGCTGGAGTGGGAACGAAGACAGCCTTATGTAAATACTTTTTCTCATAGTATTGGTCATTCCTTAGCGCAAAGAATTATTACAACAAGTGATGGAGGTTATTTACTTGCTGAGGCCGGAGATGCGGGTGCTACTAGAGGAATGATGGTTACAAAACTTTATAATTATAATGATAGTGAATATGGAAATTATTTTAATTTGACAACTAAAAGAATGTTTCATTATTCTGAGGGTTCTAGAGGACTTAGTGGTAATAATATTTTAAATTCAATTATGGGAAATATTCTTGAGTTAGAAGATGGTTATTTGTATGTAGGGGCTATGGATCCAGTATTAAGTTCAGATTATGGGACTAAAATTAATAATCCTTATCAAATAGTAGTTCAAAAATATGATAAATCTTTTTATATTATGGATGATAGTAAAGCTATGCAATTATTAGATACTCCTACAAGAGTAGTAACGGGTCAAAAGCCTGAAGAAGTTGATAGTTCAACACCTTTATATCTAACTGGAGATGAAGTTGATTATGGATTAAAATTTTTAACAAATGAAAAAGAGTATTCGCCAATTTTAGTTCGCGCAGTTAAAATGGATAATGATAATGTGGCGATAATTTGGGAACAAGATAAAGTCAATTACAATGATTCAACTATATATTTAAGCACTTCTAATTATGAAACTTATTATATGGTAATTGATAAAGATGCTAATATTTTAGTCAATCCGACTAAATTAGAAAATGCAGTTATGAGTGGGGAAGAGAATTATGTTTACAAAGATGGTTTTATTTATTGGACATCCATTCAAGGAAGAAACATTACTATTAATAAATTAAATCCTTTAAATTTTATTGAAGAAGTTCACTTTACAAAAAGTGAAGTAGAATTAGAATATAATACTAGTATGAAATTAGATGTCACAATAACTCCAAGTGATGCTTTTGATAAAACATTACAATTTACAAGTTCTAATCCTAATATTGTAAGTGTGGATAATTCGGGGAATATTACGGCTAAATATCCTGGAGAAGCAATAATTACTGTTAAAACTTCTAATAATAAAAGCGCTAGTATTAAGGTCGTTGTAACTGGAGAAGTTCTTTATTTAAAAGGGGATATGAATCAAAATGGAAAAATAGATTTAACAGATATATTAATTTTAATAAAACTTTATTTTAATAAATTGACACCAAATGATTATTATGAGATAGTTGGAGATATGAATAGTAATGATCGATATGATCTAACAGATATTCTAATATTAATAAAAACGTACTTTGGAAAGGTGTAAAGTTATGAAAAAGGTCATGTTTATTATAGTGGGATTTTTAGGATTTATGAATATCACTAAGGCAGCTACAATTGATGTAAGTGTGGAAAAACCAGTTGTTAAAGTAAATGAAGAATTTAGTATTACTGTAGATGTGTCAAATTCGCTAGAGTATACTTATACATATTTTAAGATGGATTATGATGATAGTAAAATGCAACTGATAAATTCATCAGAGGATTGTTTAGATAAAACTTGTTTAATAGAATCAGATAATAAAGTTACTTTAACTTTTAAAGCTTTAGCAGAGGGAAATATAGAGTTTAGTATTACAGGTTATTATGAAGATGATACAGCTGCTGATTTTAAGATAACTAAAAATATTAAAATTGGTAATTATGTTTTAGGAGATATGAATAAAAATGACTATGTGGACATGACTGATATTCTATTATTAATAAAATTATATTTTAATAAGATAGAAGCAGATGAATACTACAATTTAGTTGGAGATTTAAATCAAAATAATAAGATAGATACGACAGATATATTATTGTTAATAAAAACGTATTTTAAAAGGGTGTAAAAATGAAGAAGAAGATAGTAATAAGTTTATTAATATTAGTTTTTGTAGGAGTAATTTCTATAATATTTATTAATGTAAATTTTAAAGATAAAAGTGTTAATAAAAAAGAAAATTTAGCTATAAATATTTCAACTTTATCTGAAGAATATATGACTAATTATTTAGATGAAGTAAAAAATACAAAAGAAGAAGATAAAGAAAATATTTTAATTGTGACAAGTGAAAAAAAGCTAAAAGAAACTTACGGAGCAGTTAAAGTAATACCGGCTCCAAATAATCAATATTATTTGCAATATAAAAATGCCGAAGATAAAAATAAGGCTTTAAAAGAATTTGAAGACTTATCGATATCTGTTTCAGAAAATATCGTCCATGAATTATCAGAAGATACAGTTTTAGTTTCAACTTATAATTCATGGGGTGTAGAAGCAATGGGAATAGATGATTTGTTAGAAAAAGCTTCAGATTATGATTTAAATGAAGTTACAGTAGCCATTATTGATACTGGTTTAGATGTAGAACTTTTTAATAAAAATTATCTTAATCGTCTTGCTGGATATTATAATGTTGTAGAAGATGCAGATCAAATGAATGATGAGGATGGTCATGGAACCCATATAGCGGGAACGATCGCTGAGGCAACACCTAGTAATGTTAAGATTATGCCAATTAAAGTTTCTAATACTAAAAGAATTTATACAAGTGATATTATAGCCGGAATTAATTATGTTACATATAATAATTGCGCTGATGTAATGAACATGAGTTTTAGCAGTTCATTATATTCTAATGAAGAATATATTGCTATTGAGGCAGCAAAGCAAGAAAAAATTTTAAGTGTTGCAGCAGCTGGCAATGATAATACTTTCCAAGCTAATTATCCAGCAGCATTTAGTAATACCATTGCGATATCAGCTGTAGATCAAAACAAGGAGAAAGCTGATTTCTCTAATTATGGAGATTATATAATGTTTGCTGCACCTGGGGTTGATATTTTAAGTATTAATGGTACTATGAGCGGAACATCGATGGCAACACCTCATTCTGTTAGTGCTGTAGCCCTTTTGAAAAGTCTAAATAAAGAATTAACTTTTAAAGACATAGTGACTATATTAAGAAGATATTCTCTTGATTTAGGTGATGAAGATTGGGATCAATATTATGGTTATGGTTTTATTAATTTTGAGAATGCCCAAATTTGTGATGGCGCTGATTGTGATGAGTTTAACGTCTTTAAACAAAGTGAAAATGATAATATAGCAGAGATTGTTGAAATAATGGGAATAAGTGATGCATTATCTTCCTATGATTATGGAACAATAAATAATATATTAAATAGAAATATTAGCTTAAAATACTCAAACGGGGAAACTAAGTCGTATTTACTATATGATCTTCCAAATGTTGAAATTACGGGTTATGATCCTAACTATTATTATTCTTCTCAAACTATAAATATAAAATTTACAACTCCTTTAGGTGAAGAAGTTGAAGATACGGTTAAGATTTGGCAGGAAGATTTAGAAAGTGTATGGGATTATAATATTTTAGATGATAATACTATTGAGCTTACAAACTTTAAAGATACTGAATTTAGTGGCAAGTCATTATATATTCCCAGTGAGATAGATGGTTATCAGGTTAGTGCTATTGCTGATCAAGAGACAACAATTTTTGCTGATGCATGGGATGCAATTCGTTTAGTTAATAATCTTTATTTACCAGAAACTTTAACTAGAATCGGTAATAACGCTTTTTATGATTATGATGATGGCTCATTCTTAAGTTATGTAAAAAGTGAGGCAAAATATTTAGAAATAGGTGATAATGCTTTTAGAAACGCTCAGGCTTTAATAAGTGTGGATGCTAATGTATCATATATAGGTGATAATGCTTTTAATGGTGATCAAAATTTTATGCATATTACAACTAGTAATGATTTGACTTATATAGGTAATAATGCTTTTTATAATAATAAACATTTGAAAAATATTGATCTAGGGGAAAATTTAAAATATATCGGAATAAGTGCTTTTGAAGAATGTAGATCATTGGGACAAATTAATTTTCCACAAACATTAGAAGAAATAGGCGATTATGCTTTTAAAAATGCCTTTGATCCAAGTGCTGAAGTTAAATTAACTATTCCTAAAAGTGTTACTAAGTTTGGTTCTGATGTATTTGAGAGTAATTATAGCTCAACAGGGATAACAGAAATAACGTTTTTAAATAATTTGAAAACAATTCCAAAAGCAACTTTTTTTAATAATAATTATTTAGAAAAAGTAACATTACCAAAAAATTTAGTAGCAATTGATGATCTAGCTTTTTATAAATGTCAAAGTTTAAAAGAAATTTATTTTGGTAAATTTGTAGAATCTATCAATTCTAGAGCATTTATGAATACTACTAATGCCACATTCTATGTATACGAAAATACATATCCACAAACATTTGCTATAGAAAATAATTTTGATTATATACTATTAGAAGATGAATATTTAATGGGAGATATGAATCAAAATGATAAAATAGATTTAACGGATATTTTATTATTAATTAAGTTATATTTCAATAAAATAGAAATAACAGATTATTATAGTGAAGTAGGAGATTTAAATTATAATAACAAGATAGATACAACAGATATATTATTGTTAATAAAAACGTATTTTGGTAAAATTTAGGAGGGTTAGATGAAAAAGATTATATGTTTAATAACATTTTTCTTTTTAAGTTTAAATATTGTAAATGCTCAAGAAGCTAACTTTACAATTGAGGAAGTAACTGGTATAAAAAATGAGCTGATTACGATAAATTTAAATATTAGTGATAATCCTTCTTTTGGATTATTGGGAGTTAAGTTAAACTATGATCAAAGCATTTTAAAGTATGATTCTGCAGATATTATTGGTTTAGATAAAGCATTTATGAAAGACGTTGCTGAAGAAAATGGTGTTCTTACTATGTATGCTTTATGTTTAGATAATAAAAAATTAATGGATGATACTGGCAATATTTTGCAAGCTAAATTTAGAATTATATCTGATGAGGTAAGTGATACTAAAATTGCTATTAATGTAACAGATTTTGCTATTGATGAGGTAACTACTTTGGGTTATAAGGCAACGGATGGACTAGTAAAGATAAAAAAAACTGTAGCTAAAAATACACAAGTAAATTTCGATGAGCAAAATAGTCAAGAAAATATTCAATATTTTAGTAGTGACGAAAATATTGCGACAGTAGATAATTCGGGAAATATTAATTTTAAACAAAATGGAAATGTAACGATTAAAGCAAAGCTTGATAATGGTGAAGTTTTAGAAAAAGAATATGTTGTTAAAGAAAAAATTGAAGAAGTTAAGCAATTAAAAGATAATCAATTAAAAGTATATCCTTTAATTTTAATTGTAATTGGGGCAGTAGCTTTATTACTTGGTTTAATTATATTGTTTAAAAGAAAGAAAAAAAGTTATGAAAAAAAGAAAAGTTAAGAAATGGGTTTATGTAGTAATTTTAGTTGTTTTATTAGTCTTGTTTGCTTTTACTTTATTTAATTTTTTAAAGTTAGTAATTAATTATTCTAAGACAAAAAATTTAGTAACCGATTTACAAAAAGAGGTTACTAAAGATGTTATTGTTGATGATAGTAGTAGCGAAGAAGAGCGTTATACTTTAGATTTTTCTTCTTTAAAGAAAAAAAATACAGATACTGTGGGATGGTTAGAAATTAAAGATACCTCTATAAATTATCCTTTAGTTCAAACTAATAATAATAATTACTATTTGACACATTCTTTTGATAAGAGTAATAATGTTAATGGTTGGGTATTTGTAAATTACATTAATAATAAAGATTTTAGTGATCAAAATACGACTATATTTGCTCATGATTCTTTATTTAAACCCTTAAAGAATATTTATAATTCTAATAATAAAGATAACTTTAATATTTATATTTATTTGGAGGATAAAGTATATATTTATGAAGTGTTTTCTTTATATATAACTGACTCTTATAATGTGGAAATTTTAAAAGACAATTTATCTAATGATGTCTTACAACAAGTAATTGAAGATTCTAGTTATGATTATAACGTAGAGGTTGATGAAAATGATCATATTTTAACTTTATCTACTTGTTTTAATGAGGGTGAAAAAAGAATTATTGTACATGCTAAAAAATTATAGTGATAATAAACAACAAGAATCATTTGACACATAAAGTGTCAAGAGATTCTTGTTTATTTGACAAAAATTCGGGGGGGGTTATTATAGATATGTGTAAAGTAGGAGTGTGCATATATCTATGAAAAATATTGATAAGAAAAAATTAGTAATTATTCTTAGTGTGGTCGTTTTATTAACAGCAACAGCTATTTCTTATGCTTATTT
>CALVQP010000099.1 GCA_944358225.1 uncultured Bacilli bacterium | reverse complement strand
TTATCTTGAATATGCGATTAATGCAACGGATGCATATGGCGGAACGAATTATACGGAAGGTTTGGAAACGGCAGCAAATATTATCGGACAGAATCCAAGCAGGCCAACCTATATCATATTCATTTCTGATGGAAAGCCGAACACGAAGTATGATGAACATGGCAGAGCAGTCAATGCAGCGCAGGAACTAAAAAAGAAGGGTGTAACAATTTATTCCGTAGGTATTCAGCTGCAGGATGGTAATAAAGGCACGATTCAGACAATCTGCAATCAGCCCTCCAGCCAATACTACAAAGACGTGGGGAATATGAGCGATTTATTGAAAACCCTTCAGGGAATCGTAGATGGACTTAAAAAGGTAGGAACGGATGGCCGATTTGAAGATGAAATATCGAAATATTTTACTCCATTAAGTTCAGCTGAATTAGCTGAATACGATTTAGAAAACAGTCAAGGAGTAGCTGTAGATGGGGATGAGGTCACGATTACTGTTGGTGATATTCCGGTTGCAGAAAAAGAATATTCTGTATACGTAAAGATCAATGATGATTACAAGACACCATCTGAAAATGAAAAAGAAATTTACAAGACAAATGATGATGTTGAGTTTTCCTATATAGATACTGAAAGTAAGCCGCAGACAATTTTTAAGGATCAAATCGGCGATCCTGATTTGGATCGTTACGGTGCTTTGCTGGCAGTTACAAAGACTCTGGATTCTGGAGGAAGCGAATATTCGAAGGTAAAATTCAGTCTTTATAAGGCAGTCTGGGATGAAGCAAATGGAACATGGGATTATGCAAAAGATGAACAGGGAAGACCGTTAGCGCCATTGGTAAGCGAAATTTTGGTTGACGATTCAAGCCATATTTTAAATTTACCAACATTGGGATACGGTAACTATTTATTGAGAGAAACAGCAACGGCAGATGGTTACCAGCTTTTGGAAGAACCGATCCTGATTCAAGTTAAGGTAGAACCGTTATCTCAAACCGGATATGGATGGTTGGGAACAGAAAATAGTGAGGTTTCTGTAAGTGTAAATGGAACCAATATCGCTTCGGGTAACGGTAAATGGGCCTGGAATGTTACAAATGTGAAGCTGCCGGAACTCCCGGAAACCGGCGGACCTGGTTATATTATGGCAGAGCGTTTTGGTTGGATTTTACTTCTTTTAGCGATGTTTGGTACAGAAATTCAGATCTGGGGAAGAAATAAACGGAAGGAAGAATGACGCTGATTGGGGATAAAACAGCATGGTTCAATGAAAGCATTGTTGAAAAATGAGGAGGAAAAAAGTGAGAAGGGTAACGAACAGAGGCCACCCGGAATCGTAGGGGCGGGCGGCCCCTGAAAAGAGGAGGAAAGAAGAAAACCTACACAAATAAAAGGGAAAGGAAAAGAAAAGCATGAAGAAATTCAGGAAAATTTTAAGTGTTGTTTTAACACTGGTTATGGTGCTGGCGATGGCGACGCCGGGGTTTGCGGCAGGTACATATAGTATTACGATTACTGGCGGGAAAAATGGTGAATATGAGGCGTATCAGATATTCAAAGGCGATTTAGATACAACTGAGAAAGTACTCTCAAATATTGAATGGGGAACTGGTATAAGTGAAGCAGGGAAATTGCAATTTGGAGATGCTGCGAAAAAAGCTGCGGAATTAGATAAGGCGAAAGACGACAGTGATGTTGCAGAAAAATTTGCGGATGAAGTTTCTAAGGTATTAGGTACTTCATCTGGAAACGGGGCTGTTTCGGGAGAGGATTACGTTATTTCTGGATTGGAGCCGGGATATTATCTGGTGCAAGATAAAGAAGGGTCTGTTACTGAAGCAGAGTCTTACACGAAATTTATTTTGGCTTTAGTAAAGAATGAAAGTGTAACGCCAAAGGCAGATGTTCCAAGTGCCGAGAAGAAGGTACAGGAAAATTCAACTGAAAAGTATCAGGATACAGCCGATTATACTATTGGTGATAATGTGCCGTTCAAGTTTACATCCAAAGTTCCGGATATGACATATTATGATTCGTATACAATGATATTTGAGGATACGTTGTCTTCAGGATTTGATTCTCCGTCTAAAAGTGATATTACGATTCAAATTGGAAACGTGAAATTAAGTGATAATCAGTATGACTTTATCACTGGTAATGCGACGAGTGATGATTGTACATTTCACATTAAAATTTCAGATTTGAAAAAGATAGTAGGTATTAAAAACGGTGACGTAATCGACATCACCTTTAATGCAAAGTTAAATAACAAAGCGGTTATTGGTCAGGCCGGTAATACAAATGAAATGTGTTTAAAGTTTTCTAATAACCCAAATGATGCAAGCGAAGTAAACGGAAAAACTCCAGTGGATAAAGTTGTTGTATTCACTTATCAGTTAGATATAGAAAAAGTAGCAAGCGGGAGCGAGGCAAAGAAGCTTCCAGAAGCTAAGTTTAAACTGTATAAAATTGTAAATGAAGAAAAGCAATACTTGAAAGTTGATGATTCTGGCAAAGTAGATGGCTGGGTAGATGCTGAGAATAATGCGAGCGAATTGGTAACCGATGCAAGTGGTATGATTTCGGTTAAAGGACTGGATGCAGGAGAATATTATTTAAAAGAAACTGCAGCACCTGACGGATATAATCTGCTGAAAAATGATGTTAAAGTAGTTATTATTTCTCAGATTGCAGACGTTTGGGATGGATCTAATACTGCTGATGCATTAAAAGATCTTAGTGTTACATCGGATGGTACTGCTGGAGTTGGAAATGAAGAAACAGGAGTAGTTGAAATTACTGTCCTGAATGTTGCAGGGATTCAGCTTCCCTCCACCGGCGGCATCGGTACCACCATCTTCTACGCAGCCGGCATCGTCTTAATGGCAGGCGCGGTATTCTTCGTAGTAAGAAGAAAGAGAGCATAGTTCCCTTTCAAACACCGCAACACAAAACACATAAAATCCATCACATCACACCATGAACCGCCGCGGCGCTGAGGCACGGACACGAGATTAAAAACGGACAGAACTGAGACAGGAAAGGAAGGAATGGCCCCATGAAACGAAAAATTGCAAATGTGATTATTCTGCTGATCTTTCTTGCGGGCCTTGCCATCCTTTTATATCCCACGGTCAGCGACTATGTGAATGAGAAGAATTCTTCCCGGGCCATTGCGGCTTATGACCAGTCTGCGCAGGATATGGCTCCGGAAGATTATTCCCAGGAACTGGAGGCTGCTGCGGCGTATAATGCATACCTGGCCCAGTACGGCAGTTTAAGTGCGGCGGCATCGGCAGAGGCAAAGCGGGAGGATAATCCTTATGAAACTCTGCTGAATGCAGGCGGGAACGGTGTCATGGCGGTTATCCGGATTCCCTGTGTGGATATTAATCTTCCCGTTTATCACGGTACGGATGAAGCAGTCCTCCAGGTCGCTGCCGGCCACTATCTGGGCTCGTCCCTTCCTGTCGGCGGCCCTGGCACCCATGCTGTGATCACCGGCCACCGGGGGCTGCCTTCCGCCAGACTCTTTACCGATCTGGATCGGCTGGAGATTGGGGATGTATTCTATATCAAGGTTCTGGGAGAAATTCTTGAATATGAAATCGACCAGATCCAGACGGTGCTTCCCAGTGAACTGGACAGCCTGTCCATCACGCCGGGGGAAGATTACGTCACCTTGGTTACCTGTACCCCTTACGGGATCAACAGCCATCGGCTTTTGGTTCGCGGGAAGCGGGTGGAGTATGATGGGAATTATGAAGAAAAGGTGCCCATAAAACCGGCGCCGGAAAATTCGGATCTGCCTCCGGAAGAACGGGGAAATGGTCTGAGTGAAAGACAATGGATTTTAATTGCAGCAGTGGCATTTGCCGCAGCGATTTTGCTTGGACTTTTGATTCCGGGAAAGAAGAAAACACCGGGAGATGTGCAGCCGGAAACCGATACCGGCCGTAACAGAAAGAGGAAGCGAAAAACCGCTGAGGGCAGCAAGACAGAGAAGAAAGAAGGAAGCCATGAAAACGAAACATAATAAAAGAAAGATGGCAGCTTTTCTGACGGCATTGTTATTGACAGCGCTATGCCTATGCCAGGCCGTGTTTGCTGCGGATACAGCGGGAATCGACCCTACACGGCAGGCATCGTTACACATTGATT
>CALVQP010000098.1 GCA_944358225.1 uncultured Bacilli bacterium | reverse complement strand
GTTGGGCCTGTTGCTCCCGTTGGACCTGTTGCTCCGGTTGGGCCTGTTGCTCCGGTTGGGCCTGTTGCTCCCGTTGGGCCTGTTGCTCCCGTTGGGCCTGTTGCTCCGGCTGGACCTGTTGCTCCCGTTGGGCCTGTTGCTCCCGTTGGGCCTGTTGCTCCCGTTGGACCGGTTGCTCCGGTGGCGCCTGTTGCTCCGGCTGCTCCCGTTGGACCTGTTGTCCCAGTAGCACCTACTGCTCCGGTTGGACCCTGAGGAATTACTAAATTAAGTACAAAATTAGGAGCAGTTCCTGTAATAGTTGCAGAGGCTGTACTACCCGGAGCCCCAGTTGTTACCGTACCTATAGTAAATGTTGAAGTTGCTCCGGTTGGACCCGTCGCCCCTGTAGCCCCTGTTGCTCCGGTTGGACCTGTTGCTCCCGTTGGGCCTGTTACACTCGTACCAGCTGTTCCCGGTAAACCTTGAGGACCTGTGGGACCAGTTGGGCCTGCGGGACCTTGTGGTCCTTGAATTCCTTGTGGACCTGCAGCACCAGTAGATCCTACTGGTCCTTGAATTCCTTGTAGCCCTTGAACTCCCTGAGGGCCGGTTGGACCAAATGGGCCGGTTGGACCTGTGGGACCGGTTGGGCCAGTTGGGCCTGGTATATTTATCGGACCTGTCGGAGTATTAGTGTTGCAATTACAAAGTTGTCTTGGAAATGTGTAATTTGAATTCATCTAATCTCTCTCCATTCCAATATATTTTATGTAAAATTATTAAAATTGTTCCTAAATTAGACTAATTAACTTTCTAACACACAAAAAATAACATACACTAAAAATATGAAAGGAGTTAATTAATAAATACACTTTCTAAATACATATTATTCCGCCTTTTTTAACTTTATATTTTATTTTATGCTACTTTAAAAAAACTGTTAAAGTAGCTTTTTATTTATTAAATCCTAAACATCAATTACGAACTTGCTCCTGTGTAAAAAAACTAAAATTCTAGACTTTTTACCTACCTCTTATTACAAATGTTCTCATAATGTATAAGTGGAGGTAATTATAAATGTTTGATTTATTCGAAAATTTAAATCCCATATTATCTGCGCTCATAGCAACTACCTTTACATACTTAATAACTCTACTAGGCGCAGCTTTAGTATTCTTTTTCAAAAAAGTAAATAAAAATATTTTAGATGCCATGCTCGGCTTTGCCGCTGGAGTAATGATAGCTGCTTCCTTCTTTTCCTTACTGCAACCTGCTTTACAAATGGCCAATAACTTAAACATGATAGCTTGGTTAGTAATATTTTTAGGATTTTTTAGTGGCGGAGTTTTGCTTTTTATTGGGGATAAAATATTTGATCTTATCGCCTGTAAAAAACAAAAAAATCAAGAAAAAAAGACTAGTTTAAAAAGGGTATTATTATTAATTTTTTCCATATCTTTACATAATATTCCTGAAGGTTTAGCCGTTGGCGTAGCCTTTGGTTCTCTAGCTTACAACCTAAACGGAGCCACCCTAGGTTCAGCCATATTATTAGCTATTGGCATTGGACTACAAAACTTCCCTGAAGGAACAGCAGTTAGTGTTCCTTTAAGAAGAGAAGGTTTTAGCCGTAAACGCGCTTTCTTTTGGGGACAATTTAGTGGTATAGTAGAACCAATATCTGGAGTAATAGGAGCTTTACTAGTACTAAAGGTTCAAATGTTATTACCATTTTTATTATCATTCGCAGCTGGCGCCATGATTTATGTAGTAGTTCAAGAACTAATTCCTGAAAGTCAAAGCAACACAAAAAAAGACCTAATGGCCTTATTTACTCTTGTTGGATTTTCCATCATGATGATTTTAGATGTTGCTTTAGGATAAAATCTCAAATCGAGATTTTTTTATATGACTTTTTTTATAGCATTTTTTATAATTTCTAACGACTCATTTAACTTTTGTTGTTCTAGAGCGGTTAAATTTAAAGGAACTTCTTCCATAATTCCACTCTTTCCTAACTTAACTGGATGCCCATAATAAATATCCTCTTTATCATCATATGATGATAAACAAACCGCTATCTGTTCATCATTTAAAATTATTTTAGTAATATACGCCAAGCACATTCCAACAGCTGAAGACGAATATCCCTTACTATCTAATAATTCATATCCAGCATTTTTTACTCTAAACTCTATCTCCTTTTGTTTGTCAATATCAAAATTAACATTAAATTTCACCTTATCCACAAATACGCTATTCCAAGGTATAACCAAACTATCTCCATGTTCACCTAACACATAAGCTTCAATATTTTCATAATCAGCTTTAACTATATCCTTTAACACATATTTAAGTCTAGAAGTATCAAGTACTGTACCAGAGCCAATAACTTTATGAGCCGGAAATTTAGAATGTTTATAGATTAAATAGGTCATTACATCTAAAGGATTAGTAACGTTTAAAAATATTCCTTGAAAATTATTTTTAACTACGTTTTCAACAATACTTTTTATAATCTTAGCATTTTTGGCAAGCAAATCCATTCTACTTTCCCCTTGTTCCTGTTTAGCCCCCGCTGTTATAACAACCATATTCGCATCTTGACAGTCTTTATAATCACCAAAACGAATCTTTATCTTAGAATTAACAAAGGATAAACCATGTCCAATATCCATTAATTCTCCCTTAGTTTTCGAAACATTAGTATCAATAATTACCAGTTGTGCTACCTCTAATTTTTGATTTATTAAAGAATAAATGTAACTTAAACCCACATTACCGCAGCCTATTACCACAATTTTATAATTCATTTAATCATCAACAATAGATAATAATTTAAGACTTTAAATCTATAAATTATTATTATCTATTGAAACTCCTTTCTGTTATTTTTTCATTTTATTTTATCCAAGTTTTATTTTTTTATTTTCAGATTATCCAACGTGGCGATAAATTTTATTTAAATAAACTTATAACCTAATCAATTATAACATAAAATTTATTCCAAATTATTTTATTGCATCTTATTATCATTACTGTTACAATCAAATTAGAAGTAGAAAGTAGGTAGTAATGAAAAGTATTGATGATTTAAAATTAATCGTAATGGATAATTGTAAAGAACTAGGAGAACAAATAGATAATCACTTAAAAAAGATTAGAAAAAACAAAGAAAGTTACATTGTTCCCATAAAATTAACTCGTTTTAACAATGGCGAAGGAAAAAGTTGTCTCACTGAAAGCATCCGCGGAAAAGACGTATACATAATAAGTGATATTGGAAATTATAGTTGCACTTATAAGATGTTTGATTTTACTAATCATATGAGCCCAGATGATCATTACCAAGATATAAAAAGAATAATTTTATCAACAATGGGGCATGCCAAAAGTGTTAATGTCGTCATGCCTCTATTATATGAAGCTAGACAGCACCGTCGCAAAAGTCGTGAATCACTAGACTGTGCTCTGGCTTTACAAGAATTAGAACATTTAGGAATCAAAGGCATAATTACTTTTGATGCACACGATCCCAATGTGCAAAATGCAATTCCCAACCTTCCTTTCGATAATTTTTATACAACCAATGATACCCTAAGAACTTTTTTGGAAAAAGAAGAAATAAACAAGGACGAACTACTTGTTATAAGTCCTGACATGGGAGCTATGGAAAGGGCTAGATACTTAGCCGAAATTCTTCAAGTTGATGTCGGAATGTTTTACAAACGTCGTGACTTATCTAAAATTGTTGACGGTAAAAATCCTGTAGTTGCACACGAATACTTAGGAAAAAGTGTCAAAGATAAAGATATCATCATCGTTGATGACATGATAGCTAGTGGAGGATCAATTATAGACGTTGCCCACGAGTTAAAAAGTAAAAAAGCTCGCAAAATTTATTGTTTTACTACTTTCACTTTATTCACCATGGGAAGCGCCATTTTTGATAATGCCTACAATAAGGGCTGGATTGATAAGATTTATACTTCTAATCTATCCTATATTCCAGAAAACATCCAAGAAAAACCTTGGTTAGAAATTGTAGATTGTTCTTTATATGCAGCCAGAATTATCGATACTTTAAATAAAGACGAATCAATTACAGACCTAAGTATATACAATTCAGCTCGCTATAACTTTTTTAGTGCCGATGATAATTAAGTTTTAAGACCCAAACTAAATATTAATCTCTACATATAATAATGTAGGAGGTCGATACTATTAAAAAAATAGAAAACTTCCCACTAATTATAATAATTATGTACGTTTTATGTTCATTTAGCTGTGCTTTAATCGGCTACCTAATAGGAACGTATATTTCCAAAATAGATTTTTGTACAATATTTGGATTCTTTTTTGGCATAAGTTTAGCTTTGATTTTTCATAATATTATTTTTAAACTTAAAAATAAACTCTAAAAATA
>CALVQP010000097.1 GCA_944358225.1 uncultured Bacilli bacterium | reverse complement strand
TGAAGATGAATAAAGTTCAAATCTATTAGCCATCAAACTAGCCTCAGCTGCTGCTCCTTTAGGAGTTCCTTGTTCTTGACAGCACAAAGCTGCTAATCCTCTAAGTTCATCTTCAGTTAACTCATACGTTGCAAATACTGGCGCTGGTGTAGGAGAAGGTGTAGGCTCTAAAGTAGGTAATGGAGTTGCTGGAGTATAAGGATAATAAAGTGGTCTAAAAGTACTATTTGGTTCCACTCGAAAAAATAAAGGCTTAGAATTTTGGGCCTTTTGACAACCACTCATCGCTGTTATAATCACGCTAGAAGTAATAGTTGCTAAAACAAAGTTTTTAAATTTAAGTTTTTTATAAACATTTAAGTTTTTTATGATTTAACACCTCTTCTTTTGGCTTTAGCTACCGGTTTATAAGAAAAGCGATAATTATCTAAAACTCCATATTTTTCGATGGCTTCTAAATGCTGTTTAGTGGGATATCCTTTATGCTTAGCAAAACCATATTCTTTATATTTTAAATCTAAATCATACATCATTTTATCACGAGTAACCTTGGCTATAACACTCGCAGCGGCAATAGATTCTGATAAAGCATCTCCATGAATAATACTAGTTGAGTTAATATCTAAATCTAAAGGCATTGCATCAACTAAAATATGTTGTGGTTTAACTTTTAAATCACTTATCGCCTTTTTCATCGCTAGTTTCGAAGCTTCGTAGATATTAATTTCATCAATTACTTTACTATCTACTATCCCGATACCAATTGCAACAGCATCATTATGTAAAATTTCATAAAAAGTGTTTCTTTTTTTTTCACTTAATTTCTTCGAATCATTTAATCCAGTTAAAGTATAATTAACCGGTAAAATAACCGCCGCGGCCACTACTGGTCCTACAAGAGGTCCTCTACCAACTTCATCCACACCAGCAATTAAAGTTATTCCTTCATCATAAAGTTTTTTTTCATAGGCTAACAAATCCATTTCATCTTCCCCTAACTTCCAAAAAAACTTTTTCTTTAATCCTTTCATTTTGCGGCCAATTTAAAAACTCATCGATCTTCAATTTATCATAAGGATATAAACACTCTAAATCTTGCACACTTATACCAAATTTATTTTCCCATTCATTATTAGTCATTTTCAATAAATGCCATTTACTAAAATAATTTTTATCATCTCTTAATGATAAATTTTCTAAGTATTTAAATCTTGCATACAAATTACTAATGCCAACAACAAAATATTTAGGATTATTAATAAGAATACTTCTTCTTTCATCATTAGGTAAAACTGCTAAAAGCAAATATTTAGCTAAAAAATCTTTTTTATTAGCATGAATAATCGAATTATGATTCCAAATTATATAAATAATTTCTTGCATATTAAAGCCAAGCTCTTCTAAAAATATTATTGTCTCATTTAATAATATTTCAAAAGATTCTGCTGATTTTCTTTTACTAGATAAATATTTATCTATAGAATTATAAAATAATTCTATTTGATCAGGTCTTAAAAAGATCGATAAATTTAATTTTTCTTCTAAAATTTGCGCAACTTTCATCCATTATCTCCTATCAAAAGTAATTCCTTTTATATATTCTTGTTTTATATCATTTAATATTGCATTACTAATGCGCTCGTAATCAACTTCTTGTCCTCTTACTATAGCGCCAATTTTTTTACCGATACTATCATAAATTTCCGTAATATTATCAATATCAAACTTTTCTATATTATAACGCATTTTTAATATCTGCGGATAATATTTATCTAGCATTTGTAAAATATATATAGCTACTTCATCAACATCTAATACCTCTGGTTTTATAGAAGTCATACTTGCTAAATTTAAAGCCACTTCTTGACTTTCAAACTTCGGCCATAAAATTCCTGGAGTATCTAAAAGTAAAATATTACTTTTAGTTTTTAACCAAGTTAAACTTTTAGTAACTCCTGGTTTATTCCCAACTCCTGCTACTTTTTTACCAGCTAGCTTATTAATAAGAGTTGATTTTCCCACATTTGGAACTCCAATAACCAAGGCTCTTATTTCTTTATTCTTAAGACCTTTATCTTTTCTTTTTTCCTGAACATTTTTAGTTACTTCATGAGTTAAAGAAATTAAATTTTGGTAAGAAGCATTATCATTTAAATTTAAAAGTATTACTTTATAATTCATTTTTTCATAATATTCTACCCACTTATTTGTTTCATTTAAATCACATAAGTCTGTTTTACTCATAATCAAAATTCTTATTTTATCTTTTAATATTTCATCCATTTCTTGCATTTTCGAAGAATAAGGAATTCTAGCATCAATTACTTCATAAACTACATCTATTAAATTATAATTTTCTTTAATTAAACGCTTTGCCTTGCTCATATGTCCTGGGAACCAGTTGATGTTTCCCTTTTGGAAACCTTTTTCTTCATTTTTCATTACTATCACCCACTTTACTACTTTCTTCCAACAATAAATCAAAATCTGATTTATATAATTTATCTTGTTTTACTCTATATTTTTCAAAT
>CALVQP010000096.1 GCA_944358225.1 uncultured Bacilli bacterium | reverse complement strand
TTATATGGAAATATTTCAGTATAGGGGGAATTTATGATTATTTAAATTTTGTTATTTATATGTGGGCTTGTTTTTGGCTCATTTTATATGGTAGTAGGACTAAGGCGGCCTTTAAAACAATCGATTGTAAAGCCGCCTTCGCACTGTGAAGTGTGTGAACATTACTTAAAATGGTATGAATTAATACCTGTTCTTTCTTTTATTATCTCTAAAGGGAAATGTCGTCATTGTCACAATAGGATATCGTTTTATTATCCTTTAGTAGAATTACTTTCTGGTTTTTTGTTTGCTTTAGCTTATTATATTTTTGGTTTTAGTTATGAATGTTTAGTCATGATATGTTTAGCATCATTATTAATAATTATTTTTGTTAGTGATTTTAAATACTTTGTTATTTTAGATGGTCCTTTAATTATTTTTTCATTACTTATTATATTATTTATTTATTTAAACAGTGATTTAAAAGCGGTAGGCTTTAAAATTATGGCTGGGTTAATTTTAGCTTTGTTTATGGTTATTGTTAGATTAATTGGTAATAAGATATTTAAACGAGATTCTTTGGGTGGAGGAGATATTAAACTATCTTTTTTAATCGGTTTAGTTTTAGGCGTTCGTTTAGGATTTGTGGCCTTAATTATTTCTTCTTTCATAGCTTTTCCCTATGCTTTATATGTTATGAATAAAAAAGAGGACGAAATGCCTTATGGGCCTTTTTTGATAACGGCTTTAATAGTCTGCTTTATTTTTCAAAGTGAATTTTTAAATTTATTGGATTTGTTAATTATTTAATATAAAGTTTTAATAAAAAAATGGATATGTAATGAACTGACCCCCAAAAGTTGGACAGTTTATGAATAGTTTCTAATTCTATCGCTTCTTGTTTCTCATATTTAGTATGAAGTTTGTTTTTGCTTGTTCTTAAAATATCTATTCCATGTTTATCTATTAATGCAGTTAGATAATTAATTACACTTTTTCTTATCTTATATTTATTTGATAGACTTCCTATCGACATACCTCTCTTTTTATCATTATATAGATTAATTTTATCTTCATAAGTTAATTTGCTCATATAAAAACCTCATTTCCTTTGTCCAAGAAACGGGGTTCATATCAAAAAGGTAGATGTCTACTTTTTTATTTTATAAATCTAAAATTTCCAAATTTTCTTTGACATCGTTATTAATGTTTTGTGATGTATTAACTTTACCCATAAGGGTTGATTTAATACTGTCATTGCCGATATAGTCTTCTGTAATATCAATTAATTTAATGATCTCTTCAAAACTAGTGTGTCCGGCGACAACTTTTTTTAATCCATCTTGCAAAAGGGTTGAAACATTTGATTTATTATAAACTAATTCACGAAATTCTTTTTTGTTAATATTGGATGTAATTGCATCACGAATTTCCTGATTTAACCTTAAAACTTCATGAATAGCAATACGGCCCTTATACCCATTTATGCATTGATCGCAGCCTACGGGTTTATATATTTCGTTAATGTCAATATTAATAACTTTTTTAATTAAATTTTTTTCGTATTCAGTAGCAGGAGTTGCTTTTTTACAGTTATTGCACAATCTTCGGGCTAATCTTTGAGAAATAATACCTTCTAAAGCTGATCCTAAAAGGTAGCGTTCTACTTCCATATCTAATAAACGTTCAATTGTGTTTAAGGAATTGTTGGTGTGAATAGTTGATAAAACTAAGTGACCAGTAATAGAGGCTCTAACGGCAATACGAGCTGTTTCATCATCACGAATTTCTCCGATCATGATAATGTTCGGATCTTGTCTTAAAATACTACGCAAAGCAGCAGCAAAGGTCATACCAATTTCACTCATTACTTGAACTTGATTTATACCTGCTATTTTCATTTCGACGGGATCCTCAACGGTAATAATATTAGTATCGGGTTTATTTAGCTGTTGTAAGATAGAATATACTGTAGTTGATTTACCGCTTCCGGTTGCTCCGGTAACTAAAATTATACCATTAGGAGTAGCAATCATTTTATTGACTAAATCTAAATTTTCGGGAGTAAAATCGATTGTATCAAGACCTTTTAAACTCATGGAGTAATCAAGAAGTCGAATAACGATTTTTTCTCCGTTAGTTACGGGTAGTGAGGAAACACGTAAGTCTAAATTATATCCTTCCAATTGATTTTTAATGGCTCCATCTTGAGGTAAACGAGATTCGGTAATGTTCATACCAGCTAATATTTTAATACGGGTAATCATGTTTTTCATGACAAAAGAAGGAGCATTAGAATAATCAATTAAAACTCCATCAATACGCATTCTAATACGAAGACCTTGTTCATTAGGGTCAAAATGAATATCAGAGGCATTTTTTTTGATTGCATCTACTAATATTTCATTAACAATGTCAACAATTGGTAAATTTTCATAATCGAATTCTCTTAACATATAGCCATCCCTTTATTCTTTTACTATTATACTATAAATAGCTAAGCATCGCAATAAAAGAGTATAACATTGTATTTTCAGGATAAGATAGTAATGGTGATG
>CALVQP010000095.1 GCA_944358225.1 uncultured Bacilli bacterium | reverse complement strand
GCATGTAGGTGATGATAAATTTAAGTTAAGAAGATTTGTTATTGTTACTTATACAACGATAAATGATTTAGAAAACTTATTTGGACAAATATATTAAAAAATGTTTAAATATTATAGAAAGTTGGTGTAAATATGAACAAAACAATTATTTGTCTTTCTTTTGATGATGGAAGAAAGGACTTTTATGATTATGCTTTCCCTATTTTGAAAAAATATAATTTAGTAGCTAGTTTAAATGTTACTAGTGGATATGTTGATGGTACTTTTAATCCTGATTGGCCTACTAGTTATGGTGCAGTTACAATTGATGAATTAAAGGAAATGAAAGATTATGGCATTGAAATTGCTTATCATGGTGATCAACATATTACACAAGAGAATGATTTTACGACTAGTATTAACAAATTTAAAAAGTGGAAATTAAGAGAAAATAAAATGGGTTTTGCTGTTCCAGGTTCTTATTTGGCAAATGTCGATGTTCCAAAATTTAAGAAGTTTTTAAGTGATAATTCAGTAATTTATATGAGGGTAGATAATGATGCTCGCTGTAATAAATTTATGAATAAGGTTTTTAGAAAACTTTATAATATGACTAATATATATTGGTTTTACAAGTTATATAATTCTAATAATTCCAAAAAAGCTATCAGTGATTGGTATAATTTATCTTCAATTATTGTTTTTAAAAAAGATAGTTCATTATGTTTGAATAAGTATGTTGATTCACAAGTTAAGAAAAATACTTTAAATATTTTTATGCTTCATGGAATATTACCTAAGGATAATAGTTGTTATGGTAATGATGAATATGCTTGGGATTTGGATAATTTTGAGAATTTTTGTAAACATTTATCTGAATTATGTTTGGATAATAAGATTGAAGTTAAAACACTTATTTCGGTTGTTAAGGAGATGTAATATATGTATTCAACAGAATTTTCTACAAAAAAATATAAAGAAAAGTTACAATATCAATTGATTTGTAGCAGGAAGATAGAAAAAGTGGCCCCTATTTTGTGGTCTGAGCATTGTCTTGAATGTGCAGCACTTTTATGTTATGGTAAATGTTCTAAATATCAAAGAAGAAAGGATGGTAGATGTAAGCTTTTTAATAATGGAATTGTTCCGATAAAAGATAGTAATTCATTTTATGGACAAAGTATTATGATAAACTTTGGCGAATGGTCAAAGTTAGAAGCAGATGTATCTTTTACACCAATATCATTAAAGAAAGCTAAAAAATTAATAAGAGATTGCAATTTTTTTCTAAATTTCTTTATTATATATCTTCAGTTTTTGAAAAAAAGAAAGACTTATGGTGGTTAACTAATAAGGGATAAAACTTTAAGGAAAAATTTATTAAAAAATTTGATAATGACTCTTTTCCTGATTCTTTTTTCTTTGGGGCTATTTCGGATAGTAAGAAGCCTTTAAATGTCTTTTTTGAAATAAAAAAAGAAGATAATACGGTAATTTATAGGAATTCTTTTACATTGAATAAGGGTTATAATGAAAGAATTATTCCTTTTGAAAAGTTAAATATAGCTAAGGGAAAAAACTATAAAGTATATTTATATACAAATAGCAATTGTGAATTGATCTTTACGATGTTAGATTTTGTTTGGTTTGAAAAGAAAAAGAAAATTAAGTGTGTTGCTTGGGATTTGGATAATACTTTATGGAATGGTGTATTTATTGAGGATAAAGTTACATTTAAAGATGGTATTATTGATGTGATTAAAGAACTTGATGCAAGAGGAATTGTTAATAGTATTGTTAGTAAAAATAATGAGCAAGATATTATGAAATTTCTTAAAAAGAATAAAATTGATGAATACTTTGTTATGCCTCAGATTAATTGGGAGCCTAAAAGTATAAATATTAGTAATCTTGCTAAACAAATGAATATTGGTATGGATACAATTGCTTTTATTGACGATAATCCATTTGAAAGAGAAGAAGTTTTAAGTAAAAATAGTGATCTTAATGTATATCATGATGATGAATATGTTAATTTATTATCGTATCCTGAGTTTCAGGTTATTGTTACTGAAGATACTAAAAATAGAAGAAAAACTTATAAAATGCTTGAACAACAGAATAAGGAGTTTGAAAAGTTTTCTGGTGATATAGATGATTTCTTACGAGAATGTAAAATGAAAGCAACAATTAGGACTCCTAAGAAAGATGAATATAATAGGTGCTATGAATTAATTCAGAGAACGAATCAGTTAAATAGTTCGGGAAGAAGATTAACTTTAGAACAATTAAATGATATTTTTGAAGACAAAAATTATGATACTTATTTGATTCAAGTTGAAGATAAATTTGGTAATTATGGTATTGTTGGTTTTTCGATAGTTGATATAAGTAGTGAACCTGTTATTACTGATTTTGTAATATCTTGTCGTGTTGCAAATAATAAAGTTGAACACACATATATATTGTATTTAGCTAATAAATATAAGGCTAAAGGATATAAAAAATTAAAGATAAATTATACTAAAACAAGTAAAAATGGGCCTGTATTTAAAGTTGTTAGTGATTTGAATTTGGTTAAATTATCGAGTGATAATGATACGGCTGTTTATTATTTAGATTTGACTAAAGATATTCAAAAAATAGATATAATGCAAGTGAAAGAAAAGTAGATATATTCTGCTTTTTTTGATTTAAAAGACTTTT
>CALVQP010000094.1 GCA_944358225.1 uncultured Bacilli bacterium | reverse complement strand
AGTTCACCAATCGAAAAGAAAATAGGTGGAAGATTAGAGAATATTGTATATAATGAACTAATTGCAAGAGGGTATGAGGTATATATAGGAAAGACAGAAAAAGGAGAAATAGACTTTGTAGTAGATAAATTCGGAGAAAGAGAATATATACAAGTAGCAGATTACTTATCAAGTGATGAAGTTATAAAAAGAGAGTTTGGAGCATTTAAATATGTAAATGATAATTTTCCAAAATATGTTATAACAATGGATAAAATTAATTATAGTCAAAATGGAATAATACATTTAAACTTAGAAGATTTTTTATTAGGAAAAACTAAATAAATACAAGGAAGATAAAATGGAAAAAATTGAAACTGATATTCTGAAACATATTTATTGGAAAAAAACAAAAGAAATTTATAAACGCATATTATAGCAAAAATGGTCTCAATTATAATTTAGCTAGAATATCTATAGGAAGTAATGATTTTTGCATTAAGTCATATGAATATTCCAAAAGAGAAGATTTAAGTGATTTTTCTATACAACATGATAAAAAGTATATTTTGCCTGTTATTAATAAAATATTAGAAGAAAAAAATTTAACTTTTATTGCTAGTCCATGGTCACCTCCAAAATTCATGAAAACTAATAAAGAATTGTATAATGGAGGAAAGCTATTAAAAAAATATTATTCTCTATATGCAGAATATTTAATAAAGTTTTTAGAAGCTTATAAAAAAGAAAATATCAATATTGGTTATATAACTATTCAAAATGAGCCATATGCTTGTCAAAAATGGGAATCGTGCAAATATTCGATTAATGAACAAAAATGCTTTATTTATGAAAATTTTTTAAAATTATTAAAAAAAACAGATACAAAATTATTGTTATGGGATCATAATAAGGAAAATTTGTATAATACTATTAATGAATTGTATAAGTCTGATGAAAAAATAGCAGGAATTGCTTATCATTGGTATTCAGGAACACATTTAACTAATTTAGAGTTAGTAGCACAAAAGTACAAAGAAAGTCTACTTATTCATACAGAGGGAGCATGTTACTTTTCTAATTATAATGAAAAAGAATGGATAAAAGATGCGGAAATGTATTTATATGATCTAATTAATGATATGAACTATGGAATGAATGGATATATAGATTGGAATATTTTGTTGGATTTTAATGGAGGTCCAAATCATAAAAATAATTTTTGTAAAAGCCCTATTATATTAAACGAAAATAGTTCAGATTTTATTTTAACACCAATATATTATTATTTAGGTCATATTTCTAAATATATTGAACCAGGAGCAGAAATTCTTACTGTAGACACATATTTACCTAATTTATTAGTAATAGCAACTAAAAAAGAAAATAAAATAGTAACAACTATTTTAAATTCTAATAATGAAATGATGGAACTTAATTTATTAATAGATAAAACGAGAATCAAAGATTATATAAATCCTCATACAATATGTACATATATAGATACAATATAAAAAAATAAAAAAAGCCTTATACAAAGTGTTTGTATAAGACTTTTTTGGTGAGCCAGAGCAAAACAAGGATTTTGATGATATTTTTCTAGCCATCTTTTAATTATTTTATCGTTTCTTTATCTTCATTTTTTAATGGAACAACTCTTATAGTATATCCCATTGGATATAACATCTTAATTAAAGTCATTGCTTGAGGAGAACGAGAACGGCTTTCAATTCTTGCAATTGCTGGTTGTTTAATTCCTGTCTTTTTGCTTAATTCTCTTTGTGAAAGATTACTTTTTTTTCTTGCCTCAATAGTTGCCTCTATTAAATCAATTTCTAATTGTATTTCTGCTTCTTGCTCAGGTGTGATGTTTAATTCTTTTTCAAAATCTTCCCATTTTTTAAATTTTTTACTCATTTTTCCTCACTCCTATTCTTATAATCTTTTAATAATCTTTTGGCTTTTTCAATTTCTCTTGGTGGTGTTTTTTGTGTTTGTTTCATAAAGTAACTTAATAAGATAAACTTATTATTATCCCAATATGCAAAAAGTATTCTATCTCTTAATGGTCTTAATTCCCATATTTCACTATCAAGATGTTTTATATATGGTGTTCCTAAAGATAATCCGTGTTCTCTTAATAATCTTATATAAGCTACTATCTTATTAAATTTGATTTTACTGTCTTTATCATTTTTCTTTTGCAAGCCCTTAATGTATTCCCCTACTTCACTTCTACCGTTTTTATCTTCATATATTTCTATATCATACATTTTGCTTACTCCTTTTATATTATATTTATATGATAACATTTTGGTTATCGTTTGTCAATGGATTTTATAATATTTTTATAACTTTTTGGTTATCACAATGTATTAAAGATATGTAGTACCGTTTTGGTAGTACAAGTTAAATATTCTGTCATTATAAAAGGACTATAAAAAAACTTGTTGCAGTAAAACATAATAAAAAAGTCATACAAAGCATTGATATTTCAATACTTGTATGACTTTTTGTGTATGGTGAGCCAGGAGGGATTCGAACCCCCGACACCAGGCTTAGAAGGATTTTACCCTGTTTACCTATTAGTCTCTATAAAGATTTAATAAGATATGTATATCACAAGAGACTGTAAGGATTTACAAGGTGAAAATATAAAAATATTGAAAAATAAGGAAACAAAAAAATACAAAACATTTTGCAATTTGTTAGAGTTTTGTTAGAGAAATTTAAAAAAGCAAG
>CALVQP010000093.1 GCA_944358225.1 uncultured Bacilli bacterium | reverse complement strand
ACTAACTTTAACATCATTATTTCCATCTCTATATATTAAAAAATCATGCGTTGTGACTTGTAAATGACTATTTTGATTTGTTATATTACTATTCATAAGTTACACCTTCTTTCTAATTAATTGATATAGTGTTTACCTTGCGGTATCAACCAGTTGATATTTGTTTTATTTTCAATCATTGGAATCATTTTCTTTTTTGTGAAATTTCTCTACTAAAATAATCTACAAAATCTTTATAATATACTTTTACAACGTCTATTGGACACAATTCATGATAACATCTATATTGCGTCGTATACTCATGATTGTCTTTTATCATATCAACGGTTTTATCAAAAACATATACGTACCCATATAAATCATCTGGCAAATTTTCAACTTGAAAATTCATTACTGGTAACTCACCATTGTTATTCATCGAAAAATCATAATATTCATTAATTTCCTTTAATTTATTTCTAAAAGCATAAGCTGTAGCATTAATAAACCAACTTGTAAGAAATATGGCATGATCTTCATTTTCTTTATTCTCACTGTCATTAGATTTTCTTGGTTCTAAATTATCAATTTCATAAGGGCTTCCATGAAATAAATATTTCGGGTTCCATATATCTTGTTCTAAATACTCTTTTAATTTATTCATTATCATCACTACTTTCCATATTTGTTTTTCAACAAAGTCTTAATTAAAAACTTTACTCCATTTTATTGTTTGTTACAACAATAAAAGCTAAATATTTGTTAGTACTATGTTTTCTTAATTTCAATCCCTTTCATTATATCATACTTTTTAAACAAAAGAAAAAGTAGACATAAATCTACTATATAAATTATAATTTATTATACTGCATCGAAAAAACTATAAAAAGAAAGCCATTTATACACTTCCTATTTTCTTCATAAGACTTTTCCTTTTTTTCACTTAAACAACTAGCTTTTTCAAACTGTTTTGGAAAGTATTCTTTACTCTTATCAAACTCATAAATTAATTCTTCATTCTTAAAAGTTCCTCTTAAGGTATCAGTAAGTGGCTCTAAAAAATCTATCAAAATATAATAATCATCACTACAACTTGTTTGCTCATCATAAAAATTTTGTTGGAAAGAGGAAAAGTTTGTTTTTGGAATTCTTTCTTTCTCCTCCAAATTATAAGTTTTATCAAACCAATCTCTTTTAAACATTCTTTTTGTCAATGCATCAACATAGTATTTCTCATCATGATAACTTATTTCCAAAAACAGTCTAACCTCTATTCTAACCCTTTCCCTTGTTGGAGAGTTATAAGAACAAGAAACGAAGGTAAAATCATCAAAAACTGCACTAAGTGCTGTATTCATATCATATATACAATAATCGATATCACCGGCAGGCTTAGCAAAAAAATAAGAAATTGGTACCCCGCCAGTTATTTTCAAACACTTATGACGCATTTTTTCTTTGATTGACAATGGAACACTAGTAACAGTAGGATGATAGTCATAAGTTATATGATTCAAATCATCAACAATAGCCATTGTTTCTAAATCTAATGATTGTTTAGTTAGATCCATAACTTTAGAATCAACTAAAGCGTCTAATATAGTATTAGATATTGCTTTTCGATCAAGTTCACTTATATTTTTATGCCTAGTAATATAATCCAAACCATAAATATACAACTGATATAATTCCTAAAATTGACACTGTGGTTTTAAAATCAGAAACAAAAAAACTAAAAAAATGTAAGAAAATATCACAAATTTAGTAAATGTATTATTTAAAAAACTTCATACTTCTTTTCTTCTTAATTAAAGGTATTATAAAAGGATGATTTTCGTCATCCTTCATAATCGATTCATTTATCAAACTTATTGTTACCAACACTATTTGACAAAGAACCAATTATATTTTATCATAAAACTCACCTATTTAAGCATATGTGTTTTCACTAACTAAATTATTATGCTAGTTTATAAATAGTCAAATATAATCTATCAAAACATCTTTTCAATACAATATTAATTTAATTCTAAATAATAATCTTGTTTGTTATAATTCATAGAAGAACCACTTATTTTTCTATCACTTATTACAGAAACTTTTAAATATTTAATATCATCAATCTTTGAATAATCAGAAATAGATGTCATATCATCATCGCTTGTATCACTATAAAAATAAATATATCCTTCGTCAGAATCACCACTTGAAATAGTTCTACTGAGAATACTATCACGATATGGATTCAAATTATCAGTGATATATAACTCATTTTTGTCTGCATCAGTAAGATAAAAATCAATAAGACTGAAATCTAAATCAGTAGTTGTAGGATTTTCTACCATAACTTTTAGTGCTAGAAAATCACCATTCCAAAAAATATTGTCTGAAATAGTCTTCTTTTCAATTGATGATAAAGCCTTAATGTTAAGCATTTCATATTTCTCTTCTATTTCCAACGTACTACCTACACTTGCAATATAACTCTTTTTCGAACTACCCATATTAAAAACAAATACAATTGCAGATATAACAATAATAACAATTACTATAGCAAGAACCAATTTCGACGTATTTTTTCCATTTTTATTCATATTAAAAGATGAATTATTATTAATATTTTGTTGATTTAGATTATTTAACCCATTATTATTCATTGGTTGTTGATTTAGATTATTTAACCCATTATTATTCATTGGTTGTTGGTTTAAATTATTTAATCCATTATTGTTCATTGGTTGTTGGTTTAAATTATTTAATCCATTATT
>CALVQP010000092.1 GCA_944358225.1 uncultured Bacilli bacterium | reverse complement strand
AAAATTTAATCTTAAAAACAATCTTTCTTATGGTTTAGAAGGAATTATTAGTTTTAGTACCAAACCCTTAAGAATTGCTACTTATACCGGAATTGTTGCTTCAATTATTTCTTTTATTTTATTAATCGAGGTTTTAATTGAAAAAATATTTTTTCACACTCCCATTGCAGGATATCCTACAATTATGTGCGCTATTTTATTCATCGGCGGAATTCAACTAATAACTGTTGGTATCTTAGGCGAATATTTAGCCAAAACTTATTATGAAAGCAAAAAGCGTCCTGCATATATAATTAAAGAAAAATATGGAATTAACGACTAATTCCATATTATTTTTTTCTGATAAAATTGTTATATTCTTGCATTATTGGAGCTATTTTCGAAAACATATTTTTTACGTGTGCATAAGCAGCACTCATATTACCACCCGTATTAGATAAAATAATTATTATATACGGGTTTTCCTCATCCATAACAATTCCGGTATCATGAACTACTACCTGAGTAAAGCCTGATTTTGAAGCACTAGCTACATCCGGAAGTATCTCTTTAAAGTAATTATATTTAGCATTTAAAAATAAATCCATTAATTCTTTTCCTTCTGCTGATTCTTGACTAAATTTATAAATTTCTTGCCATATAATTGCCGAAGATCGACAACTTAACTTTCCCCAACGAGAAGTATTAGATAAATGTAGCTCTACAGCTCCTAAATCATCTAACATTTCGTTAAAACCATCCCATTTATATTTATCTAAAAGCATTAAATATGCCACATTATCACTTTCGTGAATCATTTCATATAATAATTGTCTAACCGTGTATTCTGTTCCATAAGCTGCATGTTTTATACTACCAGTTCCACTATTATAAAATTTTGCTTGATAAGCTATTGTATCATCTAAAGAGGCTTTTTTTTCAGCGACTAACTTATAAACATAATAAGCATACGTGGCTTTAATAGTACTACCAGAGCCATATGCTTGATCAATATTATATCCAAAAGACATTCCATCATTTAAACTAACAACCATAAAAGAAGATGCTTGAGGATATGAAGAAAGCGTATTATTTAAATCATCCAATAAATTTTGGGGTATAACAAATTCAGTATTTTTAACATCCACCACATTTGTAGCATAATCATACGCCACCATATCTATATGTTTAGGACTTTTTTTAGTAGATTCTTCATTAGTTTTAACTTCTATATCTTTTATTTCTTCAGTAGTTTTGGTTTCATTATCCGAAATAACTTCTACTTTAGCACTAGCTAAAGTAGGTTTACAAAGTCTTACAACTAACAAAGATGTATTTAAAATAATCATAATAGCTACTATTATTAACGCTTTTTTCCTCATACACTCACCTATATTAACGATTATAGCAAATAATGGTAAAAAAAGAAATATTAAATTATTTATACGTGGTATAATAAAGAAGGTGATAACATGAAATTTGTAACAAATTTAACAAAAGACGAATATATAAGTTTTTTCAAAAACCAAGAAAATGCCCATTTTTTACAATCTTATGAATGGGGCCAAACTCAACAAAAAGCTCGCCATCTAATACCTTATTACGTTGGCTTAAAAGATGATAAAGATCAGATAGTAGCTGCTGCTTTATTATTAAAGAAAAAAACACCATTAAATATGTGCTATTTTTATTCTCCTCGAGGTTTCATTATAGACTACAAAAATAAAAAGATATGGCAAAAATTTACTAAGGGTTTAAAACTATTTTTAAAAGATCAAAACGCCATTTATTTAAAAGTTGATCCTGGTGTCAAATATCAAGATATTGATGCTGATGCTAACCCAGTTGCTAACGGGTTTAATAATTATGACATTTATGATGAGTTTTTAAATCAAGGTTATAAACATACTGGTTTTTATAAACTATATGAAGGTAATCAACCAAGATACACTACTAGAACCTTTTTAAAAGACAAAACCATGGAAGAAATTGATAAAGGTATTTCTAAAACTTTCATGAATACTATTAAAAGAAGTTATGATTATGAATTGGAAATTAAAATGGGTAATGAAGTTAAAACTATGTACGAACTAATGCAAAACAACGCTGCCAAAGATGATTTTCATTCATATACTCTAGATTATTATCAAAACTTTTATAATGAATTTTCTAAAGAAAATCACGTTAAAATTTTTAACGCTATTGCCTACCCGGATAAGATTATTGCCAAAAATCAACAAGAATTAGAGCAGTTGCAACAAAAAATTGATAATAATGAAGTTAGCGAAAAAAGAAAAAATGATACTTTAAGAAGAATTGGCCGACTTAAAAAAAATATTGATTTCTTCTTACCCTATAAAGATAAATATAAAGACGGAAAAATTATTTGTTCCTTAGCTTGTAGTTATACTGACTACAGTTCCTGGCTTTTATATATTGGTAATGATAATATTGGAATGTATACTTTTGCTGTTAATCGTTGTTACTACGAAGCTCTAAAAGATGCCAAAAATAATAATTTAAACTTCTTAGACACTTTTGGAACTGTAGGAGACCCTAAAACAACTTACAAAAACTTAGCAGGTCTTCATGAATTTAAACGTAAATTTGGCGGCGAATACATCGAGTTTTTAGGAGAATTTGATTTAATAAACAAACCCGTTTGGTACAAGATTTTACCAATACTTTTAAAAATCTATCGTAAAATTAAAAAATAGATTGAAAAGATAAACTTGTCTTTATCGGTTCAATGTCAAGTAGTGTTGGTGGAACCAAAAACTAATGATAAATGAATTGAGAGAAGGAAGTTATAAAGCTTC
>CALVQP010000091.1 GCA_944358225.1 uncultured Bacilli bacterium | reverse complement strand
TTTGTAACATTTTTAACTTCTATCACGAGTTATTCCTCCCATCTCAAATTATTATTTCCCTAGTATAATATCATTTTAATTTTTTAAAGTAAAGTAGTTCACAAAGAATTTACATTTTAGGTAACTATTCAGCTATAATTACTTAAAGCCCGCGTCAGCAATTGATTTCAAAAAAAGCGGTGGATTTCCTTGCAACCAAGGGGGATCGACTTTTTTTGAAACAATTGCGGTTAAACAGGGCAATCGTATTTAAGAGCTGAATAGTTACCATTTTAGTCATTAGTAATATTTGTTATTTTGCTTTCATATTTTTTAATGTGATAGGTGGTTTTTATGGATGCTTTTTACCCTTTTTTTATTAGCTTTTTTTTGATTTTTTTATCTGAACTTGGTGATAAGACTCAATTACTTGTTTTGTCTTTTTCTAATAAATTGAAGGCTTTTAATATTTTATTGGGTGTTGCTATTGGCACTTTTTTTAGTCATGGCTTGGCTATTTTATTTGGTAGCAAACTTGCTTCTTTGGATTTTTCTTTTAGCTATTATCTTTCTATTGCTACTTATTTATTGTTTTTGCTTTTTGGGTTTTTTGGTATTATTAAATCTCTAAAACGCCATGATGTTGATGATGTTTCGGTTAATAAGCCTTCTTCTTTTTTGAATAGGATTTCTAATTTTAGGATTAATTATGTTTTTATTATTATTTTGAGTATTTTTATTGGTGAGATTGGTGACAAGACTTTTCTTGCTTCTCTAGGTTTGGGTTTGGAGTATCCTAATTACAAGCTTTCTTTAATTTTGGGTTCTATTTTGGGTATGATTGCTAGTAATTCTATTGCTATTTTTTTGGGTAAGTTCCTTTTTTCTAAGTTTAATAAAAATGCAATTGAGTTTGTTTCTAATTTAATGTTTATTGTTTTTGGAATTTTTCGGTTTTTTGAATTTTTTCTTTAATAGTCATTGACAC
This sequence comes from uncultured Bacilli bacterium, assembly GCA_944358225.1. Taxonomy (GTDB): domain Bacteria; phylum Bacillota_I; class Bacilli_A; order RF39; family UBA660; genus HGM10766. Next base: position 1,847 of record CALVQP010000091.1, on the reverse strand, counting down.
TGGCTGTTTTTTGTGTTATTATATTTATTGTTCATGATATGGGTCAGTAGCTCAGGTGGATAGAGCACAGGCCTTCTAAGCCTGGTGTCGGGGGTTCGAATCCCTCCTGGCTCACCAAAAAGAGAGTTTTTTGCGAAACTCTCTTTTGATTTTATTTCACTCTATATGTTGATATTACTGCATTTTATTGTTTTGTTTATCTTTGCATAAATCTCACATATATATCAAAATTTTCTGCTACTGCATTGCTTATTGCATTACTTTTATTTATTATTAAATCCATATGTTATGCCTAATTTGTAGATTTTAATAATCTTCTTTTTAAATAATTTAAAGAATATTTTATTACAAATTCCTCCCTTCATATCTTTTTCGATTTCTTTTGCTATCTTTTTTGTTACATCTTTTTTCATCATTCTTCCTCCGTTTCCAAAAATCAAGAAAGAATAACGACTATGTACTATTATTTTTCATTCGTATCCTCCTTTGCTTAATAGTAGAGGTTTTTTACTTTTAGGTTTCACTTTATTTCTTCCTCTCTATATATAAGTGTACAAAAGTAGGTCAAATGGTTTCACTTTTTATAAAATTTTTAGTGGTAATTTTTGACAATAATGGAATATTTTGTATTACATATTGTACTATTTAATTAGATTATATGATCTATCAAATTTGTTGATATTTCAAGCAAAAATCGGCTTTCTATTTTCCTTTTTAAGCCGTTTTTATCTTTTAGATATATACTTATATCCCTTGATTTTAAGCTATTTGTGGGAATTTTAAAAATTTTTAACTTTTTTTGAAAAAGTTCTTGACATACGTATTAATACGTAGTATAATAATAATGTCGAAGGACATAATATATTCGATAGTAGCTTTCAAAAGCGCTTAAGAAAAACGTAAGAAGAAAGGATGAAAAAAATGTATCCAAAAGAATTGATAAAGCTACTAGAAAAAAATGGTTGGTATAAAGTTTCTCAATCTGGATCTCATGTAAAAATGAGGAAACGGAAACCAGATGGAAATAGTTCCAGTACATAACAAGGACATACCGAAAGGTCTAGTAGCCACCATTTTAAAGAGAACGGGACTGAAAAAATAGTCCCTTCGTTCTCAAAATCGAATATATTATATACTAAAGAAAACATATATTATAAGGAAGGGGTTATTATGAATATTTATTTTTATCCAGCTATATTTACTTATGATGAGAATGATAAGTGTTATATGGTTGACTTTATTGACTTAAAAGGTTGTTCCACTTTCGGAAATTCTATTGATGAAGCATATTTAATGGCTCAAGATGCCTTGGGTCTGTATTTATCTGATTTAGAAGATTTCCCTAAACCTACTATCCCATATGATAATATTAAGTTAAATAAAAATCAATTTATTTCATTAATAGAGATAGATATGCATGAATATATGAAAAAACATAGTAATATAGCTGTAAAGAAAACTTTGACTATTCCTACTTGGTTAAATACTATTGCTGAAAAAAATGATATAAATTTTTCTAAATTATTACAAAAAGCAATTAAAGAAGAATTAAATATAAATTATTGACATATTTAAAAAAATAGTTTATTATAATAAAAATAGAATATATTATTGTCCACAATATGAGATTAAATAAAGAGTAAAGATAAATAATTTCTTTGCTCTTTATTTTTTGCACAAAAAAGAGCTAGACCAGAAATTAATCTAATCTAGCTTGGTCTTATATTCTTAATACTTGTCCAGAATAAATTTTGTCAGGATCTGCTATTCCATTTTTAGCTGCAAGTTCTTGATATGTAGTTCCATATTTAGCTGCTATACCAGATAAAGTATCTCCTGATTTTACT
>CALVQP010000090.1 GCA_944358225.1 uncultured Bacilli bacterium | reverse complement strand
ATAGGAATGGCTATAACCTCATTAAGTTCATCTAATAAAACAAACATCCTAATTACTATTTTTAGTATTGGTTTTATAATTACAACCATTGGCCTAATCCTATTATTAAGAAAGAAAAAATAACATCATACACTATGTTTAAATTATTTTCTAATAATTACAAATTGCCTGCAGAAATACCATCTCAGCCTTTTCTCAAAATTTTAAATTGCATTATGCATAAATTGAATTTAAAATACTGAGGGGCAATTTGTGTAATATATTGAGCCATTTAAATTACACTTTGTTAATATTAAGCAAACAGTTCTAAGTCTAATAATAATTCTGACTGTATAATTTAAATTACATTATGTTTAGATTGAAACAAGCTGACAAATTTATACCAGTGAAGTTTAGTGATGAATTTAAATTACATTATGTTTAGATTGAAACTTGATTGGAATTTCTTTTCCTTTGTCTAGTTGGTCATTTAAATTACATTATGTTTAGATTAAAACTCTCAGTCATCTTATACTTTTGCAATATGTTTAGATTAAAACAAGTGAGTTCTTGTTTTTTATTACCCACGATTAAAATTATACTTTTGCAATATGTTTAGATTAAAACCTTTTTATGAAAATATGGTAAAATATGGGTATAGAATATACTTTTGCAATATGTTTAGATTAAAACTAAAGTCTAAGTCTTTGAAAGCAAAGAATATTGTTTTTATACTTTTGCAATATGTTTAGATTAAAACCAAAATGATTTTCTTAAATTGTTCAATTTCATGAAATATACTTTTGCAATATGTTTAGATTAAAACAAATCAAGGAGTTATTGAAAAAGCAGAATTAAGACAATATACTTTTGCAATATGTTTAGATTAAAACGTGATGAAGATTTTGAATTTTTATTGAAAATATTGAATATACTTTTGCAATATGTTTAGATTAAAACTGGAAAATTCACTACTTATTAGTTAATTTTCATTTAAAATATACCATAAATCCTTCAAAATAGCTACGAATTATTATTAATGTTCGATATCTTTAAGAAAAATATCTGTCGATCTCCCAGTAATTTTACAAGATTACAGATCGACAGAACCCATAAACTGATATAGCTTTTTTTATATATCTAATTTAAACATTTAACTTATCTTGAACATAATCTTCAATAAACTCTAACTGATTTTCTTGATATCCCGCTTTTTTTTGCTCTAATAAGCATTGTTTAATCTCTTCTAATTCAAAACTATGAACATGTTCCAATTTATGAAGTCTTTTTGCACTAATTTCTTGTATGGGCTTAGTCAATATATAGTTTTCTTTTGAATAGCCAAAAAAGACTACTTTAGGAAACCTACTCTTAACTTTCTCAGCAATTAACAATCCTTCTGGATCAAAATCCCCGTTATAGTAAAGTAGTGTCTCCCGATCAATCTTTTCTAATAATTTATAGAAGGCAAGATTAGGAATACCCGAAGTAATAACTACGGAAGCATCAATATTTAAGCTTTTAAATCGATTCAAAATAGATGGATTTTCAAATATAAAAATCTTGTTCTTTTTTCCTCGAATTTTATCCAAAGAAGAAATATTCTCAATATTTAAATTCATAGTTTGAAAAGGAACAGAAACGGAATAAACCAAATTATGCACAATTACAAAATTACTTAGAGGATCGGTATAAACATTAATACTCTCTAAAAGTTTAGCCTTATCCTCATTTGTTTTAGGCGTATCCTCTTCTAAAATATAACTTAATATACGATAAAAAAGAGAACCAGTTGAAGACGAAAAATCTAAATAATGAGGATTACTAATCAATGAAGCATATATAGGAAGATAAGTTACTTCATTTGGTATATGCCTTAACAAAGTATCAATATCTAAAAGTTCCTTACGACATTCCTTTTTATCTTTAGTATACTTACGTCGAATCAAAGTCATGGTTTGATTACTACGATTCATATTATCTTTCAAAAAAGCTTTTAACTTTTCACATCTCATTTGAGTTATACTTTCCTCTAGAAAAGAATGAAAAGCCTCAACTTTTTTAATCCGTTTCTCACGGTTTGTTTCAAACGTAAAATCCTCATAGACTTGACTAAAATAATAGCTAAAATCAAAATCGTCAAATCTTCCACGTTGTACTTTTTTCATAAATTCATTTATTGAAATATCATAACTATTTTGAGCAACAAATTTTCGAGCAAAAAAACTGGTTAATGCTTTAGCCTCCTCTTCACTAAGATTATCCATATGAATTTTACCAACAACTTTACCATACTTTTGATACTTATCACGTGCTTTTGCAAAAAAACGAATAAACCCTTGCTTAGTTTTAAAATATTCAACGTAATTCATTAATTCAAAACCTCTTTAATCTTACCATTCCAACGATAACGACGTATAGCTACAGAAGAAGCATTCTTGGCTTTAATAAGCTCACAAATAGAAATGTCTCGAACCTCTTTATAATCACACCACAAAGCTTGACTAGTTAAAATATAATCTAGTTGAAAACTTTCTAAAATAGCAAACATTTCCTCAATATTTTTTTCATCTACTCCAGCAAAAGCCTCATCTAAAGCAATTAATCTTGGTGCACTTAAAGAAGCACTATCAAGTTTCGCATAAACACTTGCAAATAAAGGAACATACATCGTCTTAGCTTTCTCTCCACCACTAAATACAGAAAACACTTTATCTGTAAGTTCTTTTCTTTCACTCTGATTCTTTCGATAAAACAACTTGAAGGTAAACCAATTGCGGTAATCCAAAATCTGAAAAATCATATCAAAATATGAGTCTTTATTCTCATCCATAAATTCTTCAGCTCTTTTAATTTTACTTTGAAAATGCTTAACTAAAC
>CALVQP010000089.1 GCA_944358225.1 uncultured Bacilli bacterium | reverse complement strand
AATTCCATTTTATCTTGATTTAATTATACACTATTTCTTTATTTTTTTCTTAATTATTTTTTAAGCGATTGCCATATTGTATTTGCGTTAAGATGTTTTTTCTTATATAATTATAGGAGGTGAAGATTATGAGTAAAAATACAAAAAATCAAAATATTAAGAAAAATAATGGTGATGTAAAAGCTGAAAAGAAATCTAATGTAAAAAAAACTAAAACCGTAAAAAAAATAGATCATGAAATAAAGAAGAATACGAAAAATCACAAGATTCAAACAGAAGAAAATCAAGTTGTAAAGAAATTCGTCATTATATTATTAGTCGTAATTGCTATAGTTGTTTTAATATATTTTATGACAAGAATATTTGTGACAAAAGATCTTTTTAATAAAGATAATGACGAAACTCAAACTCAGGAAGTTGACTTTAATTATGATATAACTATTTTGGGTTCAGCATTTAACAGACCTTATGATGAATATTATATTATTACATATAAGGGAACTAGTAATGAGGCGATATATTTATCTTCAGTAATTAATAAATATTTGGAAAAAGAAGATGCTTTGAAGATTTATTATGCGGATTTAGATGAATTTATGAATAAGGATTTTTATGATCCAGAGAATGTTAATAAAAGAGCTGCTAGTGCTAGTGAGTTAAAAGTAGGAGATTATACTTTAATACTTTTTAGAAACGGTAAAATTAGTAAATATATTGAAGGTAAGGATGCTATAGCAGATGAACTAGCTGTTGAAGAGACAAATTAGTTTGTTTCTTCTTTTGTTTTAATTGGGATTATGTTATTATTGTAATGAATCATAAAGAGGTGATGAGTGTGAAATTATTTTCTAAAAAGAATACAGAAAATATTCAAGGTTTTAAATTAATAGAAGTTATTATTATTGTTCTTGTTACTTCTTTTTTATGTAGTATAGCAACGGGACTTATTTTTTATAAACATTATGAAAATACAACAATTGCATCATATGAAAAGTTAAGTGATAATGAAAATGTTAATGAATTTTTACAAGTATATGCCTCTATTATCAAAGAATATTATGAAGATGTTGATGAGGCTGAGCTCGTGGATAGTGCCATTAATGCTATGTTTTCCTATTTGGGAGATTCTTATTCGGAACATTTAAGTAAGGAAGAAACTGAAGAATTGATAGAGCGTTTGGCTGGAGAGTATCAAGGTATAGGTGTAGAAATTTATTTGGATAAGATTATATATAGTGTTTTTGAAGATTCTCCGGCGGATAAGGCGGGTATTAAAGTGGATGATCAAATAATAAAGGTTGATGGTACCGATGTATCGCAAATGGATAATGCCGAAGTTTCAAATATGATCAAAAATTCTGAAGGAAAAATTACTATTACTTTATTACGTAAGGAAGAAACTATAACAGTAGAAGTTCAAAAGGATGATTTGTATATTCCTTCAATTGTTAAACAAGTTATTAATCAAAATGATAAAAAAATTGGATATATAAATATAAGTACTTTTTCAAATACAACAAGTGAACAATTTGCCAAGGCAATAAAATCTTTAGAAGATGAAAATATTGAATCACTAATTGTAGATGTTCGTAATAATGCGGGTGGTTATTTAGTTAGTGCAAAAGAAATAGCTAGTGAATTTTTAGAAAAAGGAAAAATAATTTACTCTTTGGAAGAAAAAAATAAAACTAAAGACTATAAAGATCAAAGTTTAGCTAAAAAAGATTATCCGGTAGTAGTTCTTATTAATGAATATAGTGCATCTGCTTCAGAAATTTTAGCTGGAGCTTTAAAGGATAGTTATAATGCTATTTTGGTTGGTAAAAAAAGTTATGGTAAGGGTAAGGTTCAACAGACTTTGAATTTGGAGGATGGTTCAATGGCTAAATATACAACGGCTAAATGGTTACGTCCAAATGGGGAGTGTGTTGATGGAGTTGGAATTGTTCCGGATTATGAAGTGGATTTGGAAGTAAATGAAGAAAACCAAGTATTAGTTGATACGCAGTTAAATAAAGCTGTGGAGATATTAGCTGGAAATTAGGACGTTGGTCCTTTTTTTGTTTTCTGATTTTGTAATTTTATTATTTTGGTGTATAATAAATTTGAAAGTTGTGATTAAATGAAAAAAATTAAGGAAGGGGATAGACTAAAAATTCACTGTTATAAGCATAATGGTAAATTAGAGCGTGTATCGGAAGATGCTTTGGTTTTGGAAGTAACGGATGATTATATTGTTTGCGGGAATTATAAAACTAAAATCACGGAAGATGATGGCAGGAGTTATCGAACTAAAGAGCCGGCTATTTTGTTTTTTTATAAAAAACGTTGGTTTAATGTAATAGGACAGTTGAAAAAGTATGGCTTATTTTATTACTGTAACATAGCTACACCTTATTTAATTGAGGATGATATCATCAAATATATTGATTATGATTTGGATCTTAGAGTGTTTCCTGATGGCGGTTTTAGAGTGCTAGATCGCAATGAGTATAATTATCATCGTAAATTGATGCACTATCCTGAGGAATTAAATATTATTTTAAAAAGCGAATTGTCTGATTTAATTGAAATGAAAAGAGCTAATAAAGGACCTTTTGCTAAAGACGTAGTTTTAAAGTATTTTGAAAAGTATCGAAAAGAAATTGGGATTTAACTAATTTCTTTTTTATCTAAGTTTAATAAGTACTAAAGAAGGAAAAAAAGAATAAAATAATAAAGAGAAAAAAAGAGGGGAGGAAAGAAAAGATGAGCAAAAATATCAAAAAGTGTCGAAAAATAAAGAAATAAAAGAAAAAAAGTAAAAAAAAGCCAAAAATCGATTGACAAAGAAAAAGTGATTTGGTATATTACTAATGCACTTGGGAAAAACAGGTGCGAAAAGAAATGATCTTTGAAAACTAAGTAAAAAGTCAATTTTTCAAAGCTAGAGATTAAACGAAA
>CALVQP010000088.1 GCA_944358225.1 uncultured Bacilli bacterium | reverse complement strand
ATTATTTGCAAAATTTAGGAGGAGTAAGTTTAAAGTATGAGGACTTAACATTTCTTTAGAAAATGGTGATTTCAAACATTCTTCATATTCTCTAGTATCTTGTTTTTCGCTAACTTTTTCAATTACCTTATCTATTCCTTTTTTCGTACTTTTAGCAGCAGTAATAGTAAGTTCTTTAAATGTATCATATGCTTTTGGACAAAAGGTAAATATTGAAACTAAAATAATTATTGTCAAGGTAAACTTTACCCATGGTTTAAGTTTCATATATTACCTCCTCATCTTACAAATTAAAAATTTTTCTTTTGATACTGTACTTTGATTATTAATATTATAGCACGGATGATAATGATAGTAAATTTGGAGATAATTGCAAAAATTGCCTTTTGTTTTTTTTAATTGTCAAAAAAAGATTATAACTTTTAACTAAATTCTTATTTTTTTCGTAATTCTAGTATTTGAGCGACTTCACGATCTAAGTATGGTGATATACTACCATCGTTTCTTGAGGCTATAGTTTTATAATATTCTTGTTTTTTTGCTATATTTCTTTTATTGCAAAATTCTTTTCTTTCTCTTTTGAACTCTGCTAGTGAGGCATATTCACTTAAATCGATTATTGATTCAATTTTAGAAAATTCGTTTCCCTTAAATAATTTATTTGCTCTAATACTCCCATCAGCATTTAAAATGGCATAATATTTTCCATCCTTAACTACAAATGATTCAACTATCTTCTCTTGAGTTAGTATATTAGTATAAGAAATTACATCGTCTTCAGCATAATCCGATGAAACACTAAAGGAAGCAAGAATTCCATTATATTGTTCAACAAATTGATTATGATTACCAAATTCTAATAAATCCCATTCTCCTTTAGGAACAACAAATCTACATTTTTTATAATCATATAGTGCATCATAACCATCCATATCATTTTGAATTTTAAATAAATTTAAATCTTTAATTACTTCTTCACCGCTTATAGGGTTTAAATAATAACTATTTATATATCATCTGTTAACTTCACTAAGTTTACCATCAATTAAACGTTTATGAATCATAATAAAAGGCTGACGATCTGATGTTTCATCATTATTTTTAATTCGTATAATTGCTTTTTCATCATCTAATAAATATTTGTTTATTGCCCCTTGGCCTTCAATATAGTCTTTAATAGTGCGAGTTTTAGTTTTATCTTCAAACTGATTCATTTTCATTCGTTCTTTTAATTTTTTTAACTTTATTTTAAAATCTCTCCTCATTTAAAATTTAACTATATTTAATATTAATTTTCTAAAAATTGCAAGAGATTTTATTGGATTTGTTAACTTTATTTAGAAATTCGTTGATTTAGTTTAAAAATTGGGACAAAAAAAGCAATTGCCTTTAGCAATCACTTTAATTTTAAAATATTATTCAACGATTTCAGATACTACACCAGCACCTACAGTACGTCCACCTTCACGAATTGAGAATTTAGTACCTTGTTCAAGAGCTACTGGAGCAATAAGTTCAACTGTCATATCAACGTTATCCCCTGGCATAACCATTTCAACACCTGCAGGTAATTCGATAACTCCTGTTACGTCAGTTGTTCTGAAATAAAATTGTGGTCTATAATTTGAGAAGAATGGAGTATGACGTCCGCCTTCTTCTTTAGATAAAACATAAACACTAGCTTTAAATTTGTGATGTGGAGTAACACTTCCTGGTTTAGCAAGAACTTGTCCTCTTTCTACATCATCACGAGAGATTCCACGTAGTAATGCACCAGCGTTGTCTCCTGCTTCAGCATAGTCTAATGATTTTCTAAACATTTCAATACCTGTAACAACAGTCTTTTGAGTATCTCTTAAACCAACAATTTCAACTTCGTCATTAAGGTTTAATCTACCACGTTCTACACGACCTGTAACAACAGTTCCACGTCCTGAGATTGTAAATACATCTTCGATACTCATTAAGAATGGTTTTTCAGTATCTCTTACTGGACTATCAATGTAGTCATCAACTGCAGCGATTAAGTCACGAATAGATTGTTCAGCATCTGCATCTCCTTCAAGAGCTTTAAGAGCAGAACCTCTAATAATAGGACAATCAGCATCAAATTCATATTCAGCTAATAATTCACGAATTTCCATTTCTACTAAGTCGATAAGTTCAGCATCATCAACTTGATCACATTTGTTAATGTAAACAACGATTTTGGGAACACCAACTTGACGAGATAGTAAGATATGTTCTCTTGTTTGAGGCATTGGACCATCTGCAGCAGAAACAACTAATATTGCTCCATCCATTTGAGCAGCACCTGTAATCATGTTTTTTACATAATCAGCATGGCCTGGGCAATCTACGTGAGCATAGTGACGTTTTTCAGTTTCATACTCAACGTGAGCAGTATTAATTGTAATACCTCTTTCTCTTTCTTCTGGTGCTTTGTCGATATTTTCATATGCAACAAACTCTTTACTAAATAATTTAGTAATAGCAGCAGTTAATGTAGTTTTACCATGGTCAACGTGTCCGATTGTACCAATATTAACATGCTCTTTTGAACGGTCAAATTTTTCTTTTGCCATTTAATTTTTCCTCCTTTTTCAATATATAAATATTTTATCTAATACTTGAATAAAATTCAAGGATTATTTTAGTTTACGCTGTTTTTCTTAATAATTTCTTCAGCAATAGATTTTGGAACTTCTTCATAGTGATCTTTTTCCATTTGGAAGTTTCCACGTCCTTGAGTATTACTTCTTAAATCTGTGGCATATCCAAACATTTCTGATAGGGGAACCATAGCAGTAATTCTTAAAACATTACCAATTGATTCTTGCCCCATTGGACGTCCACGACGAGAAGTTAAATCTCCCATAACATTTCCCATATATTCTTCTGGAACATCAACAACCACTTTCATGATTGGTTCAAGAAGAACTGGTTTACATTTATTTTTTGCTTCTTTTAAAGCTAAACTGGCAGCAATTTTGAAAGCCATTTCTGATGAGTCTACATCATGATAAGAACCATCATATA
>CALVQP010000087.1 GCA_944358225.1 uncultured Bacilli bacterium | reverse complement strand
AGTATTTTATCTACTTCTTCTTTAGTTATTTCATTAGAAATTACCACACTTGTTAAACCACTTTCTAAAAAAGCATTAATCGATTGCCAGTTGGTTGCAAAATGATTAGGAAAATAAATCATATCTTTAGAAAAATTTATTTCTTTTAATAATTCAAAAACACCTATATCTTCAAAAATAATTCCGCGTACTTTATCTTCTAGTTTTATGATTATCTTTTTTAAAACGTCTATTTCTTTAAAAGTTAAAATTCTATTTATTAAAACATAACTTTTAAAATCTAAACTCATGATATCATTTACTGAAAATTCTTCATATCCTACACAATAATCTTTTAAAGGTAAGTAAATATTTACAAACCCTTTTTTATACAACAATTTTACTTCTTCTAAAGAACTACCATTAATTAATATCTTTTCTTTCACTATTATCACCTAAAAAACATCGTTATCTTACCAAAAAAAGGGTCATAAGTAAATATGCCCTTTTTAGTTTTACTTAACTATTTAAGATCTTCTTTTTTAACACTAACTGAAAGACCATCTCCAACATCATAAAACTTTGTATCAAATTCTTCATTATCTTTTAAAAACAAAATATATTTTTCGATTTTCGAAACAATTCCCCGTAAATTTTTACTTTCAATTGGCTTTTTGCTACCCACATAACCATGAAATTTTAAATTATCTGTAACAATAATACCACCTTTAGCCAAAAAATATTTAAACTTTTCAAAAAACTTTATATACTGTCCCTTAGCTGCATCGATAAAAATCAAATCATATTTTACTTGATCAGTTAAATTAACTTCTAAAGCATCTTGGTAAACTACATTTATCTTTTTATCCATATTGCATTTTTTTACGTTTTTTAAACATTCCATGTATCTTGCCTCATCGCGCTCGATAGTAGTTACCTTTACATCTTCACTGACACTAGCCATTAGTATTGAAGAATATCCAATAGCTGAACCTATTTCCAATATATTTTTCACATTATTTAGTTTAATATATTTCATCAAAAAAGTTATAGAATCCTTTTCGATTATAGGAACGTTTTTATCTTTAGCATACTCTTCCATCTCTAAAATAAATTCTTTCATTTGTTAACTCCTATCTAAGTAGATAACTCTACTCATAAACATACCACTCATTATTTTCTTTTAGCTGTGCAACTAAAGCTTCATGTTCAGCATTTGTGGTACTAAAATATATTTTACCACTTTTATCGGAAACAAAAAACAAATAATCATTTTCATCATGCGAAACACTAGATTCTATGGCATCTAAACTAGGATTAGAAACTGGCCCGACTGGTAAACCGGTAAAACAAGTTCCCCTAGTATTATAAGCATTACAAGCAGAAAGTTCACTGCTTGCCAAATCATCAGCAAAACTTTTACGTTCTGCATAATAAGTGGTAACATCACTTCCTAAGCTCATATTGGCATTTAAACGATTAACAAAAACGCCGGCTATGCCTGCTCGATCACTACCGCTTTTTCCCTCTAATTCCACAATGGAAGCTAAAGTCATAATTTCATGAATACTAAAATCACTATTATCAATTAAAGGCTTAATACTATCTAAGTTTTTTTGCGTATTATCTAATATTACTTTTAAAGTATCTTGCGCACTCATTGTCGTATTGAAATTATAAGTCTCGGGAAATAAATACCCCTCTAAAGGATAATAAATATCTTCATTTTTAATCTCATCAGTTAAAAACCAATATTCGTTAATTAAACTATCTATATACATATTATCTTCCATTAAATCAAAATATTCATCTTGATCAATTTTTAACTCTTCACTTAATAACGCTACATAATCAACAAAGCGTCTTCCTTCTTTAAAAGTAATATTAATTCCTTCCTGCTCTTTAGTTTTGCCACTATCTAAAGTATTTAATATTGTTTTAACATCCATACTTCTACTTAAAGTAAAAGTTCCGGCTTTTAAAGTTAAATCGCTATTCAAAAAAACATATATATAAGCAGCTTGTTTACTTCTAATTAAATCCGCTGTCTTTAAATTATTTAAAATTTCTTTTTTTCCTTCTCCAGAATTAACTGTAAATAAAACTTCTTCTTTATCCTTTTTATCAATTGGAGTCAATAAAAAGAAATAAATACTTATTAAAAGCAAAATAATAGCTAAAAAAGCTACTAGTAAACTTATAATTAATTTTTTCATACAACAGAATCCTCGGCATCAATCTTTTCTTGAACGCTAGCTAAAATATTTTCAATAATTGTCCATTCTTCTTCCGTCGTAATTGGTTTTAAAGACTTGTCTGCGCCGGTTGGATCATAAATACTAGCATATACTTTAACACTACCACTTTCATCAGTTGTATTATCAGTGTATGCTATATAACTTTTATGAGTTTGTTCTGAATCAAAAGTAAATAATACCTCACAAGTTATTTCTTTATTATCCTCTCCCATAATTGTTATTGTATTTTTATTTTCTTCCATCTTTTTCATTTCCTTTCATTTTTAAAAATGCCTCTAAGATAATCGTTGCTGCTAAAGCATCAATAACTTTCTTTCTTTTTTTTCTACTAACATCGGCACTTAACAAGATTGCTTCTGCTTCTTTGGTTGTTAGTCTTTCATCCATCAAATGGATATTTACGTCCACTTTTTTTTCTAGTTCTTGTTTAAAATCAAGACTTCTTTGAGCAGCAAAACCTAAAGAATTATCCATATTTTTAGGAAGCCCTAAAACAATATCAGTAATCTTTTTTTCATCAATAATGTTTTGTAACTTTAAAAACATTTCTTCTTTTGTCTTTTCATCATATCTAATAACTTTTAGTTTCGTGGCAATCGTATTAGTTTTATCACTAATTGCTATTCCTAAAGTTTTAGTTCCTAAATCCAAACCCAAATAACGCATTTTAATTATCTAAAAACTCCTTTAACATCATTTGAATAACATCGTAACGATCAAGTGAAATAATCTTTTGTCTCGCTTGTAAAAAACTAGATACATATCCTGGATCTCCACTATTCAAATAGCCTACAATCTGTTCATAAGGATTGTATCCACCCTTTTCTAAACTAACAATAATTTCTTTTAAGATCTTCCTTACTTCTTCTTTACTTTTCAAATTACCACTTTCCTTTAAGTTCAACTTTATTTTATCAAACTAATTGTTTCTTATCAACAATCACTCGACAATTTGTTAATCCTTTTTTAAAATGTATACGCATCATTAGTTAAAATGTATATAAACTTGTGTTGTATAATATCTCTT
>CALVQP010000086.1 GCA_944358225.1 uncultured Bacilli bacterium | reverse complement strand
AATATCATGGGGTAAGCATACTTTAAACCAAGTTCAGGCATGTGTTTAAAGTTCATACCGTACCAGCCCGTAATTAGAGTCAGAGGCATAAAGATAGTTGTCACAATTGTTAAAATTTTCATAATATGATTTTGATGCAAATTAATTTGAGATTCATATAAATCTTGTAATTGATGAGTATATTCTCTTAATAGTAAAGTTTCATTTTGTAATCTAGTTACTCTATTTACATAAAGTTCAAATAAAGAATTAGCTTGTTGTTCAAAGATGTTTTTTTCAACAAAAGTATTACCCACTTCAATTAATTGTCCGTAATAATGATAGAATTTAAGGACTTCTTTTTTATCTTTAATTATTATTTCGTTAAAATCTTCAATATCACTTTTGATAATTTCGTCTTCTAATATTGATAATTTGTGTTCTATTTGCTCTAAATACATTAAATCATCTTTAATCATAGTTTCTAAAAAATCATGCATAAATTTAGCCAAATCATAATCCTGTTTACTTATACTTTGAATAATTTCTTCAATTACTTTTTCTACATAACTATTTTCATCAACAAAAATAATATTATTATTTATTATATAATATTTAAAACTAGTAGCTAAGTGCGTATTTTTCTTAGGAATATTAAAAGACCCAGCATAATATTTTTTGACATCTTCTAATTTAGAAAAATGCGTATTAATATCTATATCATTTATATAAATATTATTAGTATCTATAAAATCTTGAAATTCATTTTTATTCAAAATGATAATATAATTGTTTTCATCTAAGTCAATTTTTTTATTTTGAACTAATATTTTATTATTTTCTATTTTATAAATCATTTAATCACTACTTTCAAATTTATTATACCACTAACTAAATAATTTACCTAAAATTTCAAAGAAATTTTTTAGTCCTTTGGTCATTAATGTTTCTACTTTCTCTGATAGGTTTACACCCAATTTAGAAATATTATTGCTATAATCTTTAGCTTCTTTTTCTAAATAATCTTCAATAGTCACATCTTTGCCCTTACTTACGTCACTTTCAAATTTCTTAATAGCTTCATTAGTTAAATGAACCTGATTATTTAACTTACTTTCATAGTATCCGGTTGTATTAGCAATATATAGTCCCATGTAAACGACAAATAAAGAAATTAGAATAACCCAAAATACTTTTTGATTTTTTTTCTTTTTCATAATTTTTCCTTTATTAAATCATATAAAGAGTCGGCAATTATAGATATAGTATTACTAACTTCATCAATAGTATTTTCTGGTCCTCCAAGCTCAATAAGCAAGGCATTAGAGCTTAAATCTTGATTATAAACGCCATTATTACCAGGTCCTCCTTTTTCTAAAACTCCTTTAGATAATCCCGATACTTTGGAGTTTATTATATCACTTAAATGCTTAGCAATATTTAAATTAGCACTATAATTATCATGTTCAGTTCCTACAACAAACAACACTTTAGCATAGGACTTACTGTCTACAGTTAAAGTAGTCCTATCTTTAGGCATGGAATCACGATGTAGATCAATTATATATTTTAAAGATTTATTTTTACTTAAAGCATCTTCAACTAGCATTTTACTAGCTAGATACGAATAACTATACTTCCAGTTATTAGTAGTAAGTATTTGACTAATATTAGTTTCTTCGACAATAGTAGGTAGACTTAAATCATTTAGTTTTTCTTTTAAAATGTAAGAAGCCATTAAAACATTAGGAGAAGCATCATACATATTTACATTAGTATTGCTGTATTCTTCTAATTGGTGAGTATTATAGATGTAAATCATGGGTTCATTAACTTGATATTTATTAGGGTCTTCAAAATATTTGGTAACAATAGTATTTTCATCATAACTATCTTCAAAAACAACACTACTATCATCGATTAAATTATTTAAAGAAGTTTTTAACATAAAATTAGAAGTATTCATATTTATATCAAATAAATCTTGATTACTATTAGCTTCAATTAGGTTATTGCTACCCGTTTTAAGTAAATAGTTGATTATGACTTTATTAGTGACTTTATTTTTTATTTTTTTATTAATAATATTATTCATACAAAAACTAAAAGAAAAATAGATTAAACCAACTACAAATATTAATTTAGTAATTATTTTAATCCTAGATCTTTTAGTTTTACGTGCTTTAAATCTCTTCATAAGTATCACCCTATTAACATTTTATAAAACTAAGGGTAAAAATTATGTAGATTTATTGTTAAAAGATTTAATTAAATATTAGGTCCTACAATAAATGTACCAGTTCCACTATTAGTTTTAAAAGTAGACGTTGTTAAATCATAAAGTCCTGCAACATTGTCACTTTTTCTTTTGGCAGGAATATAGGCACCAACAATATTTTGAGAGTTATATAAATAGAAATCATATAATTTGAAGTGAGACGGATATCCACTCATAATTTTTCCAGAATTGTTGGTATTAAAAATATAAAGCGGATAATTATTAGTAGTTCTAGTGTGAGACTTGGTAGAAATTAAAGTGCCATTTACACTATATTTAGCGCTATTGTTATTAAAACTAAAGTGAACCGAATATTTTTTATTAATCGATGATGAACTTAAGGAACGATTGGAAGTTGTACCTCCTAAATCATAGCCCATCATACCTCCGTTTTTTATTATGGTAAATGCATCAGAGCTTGTGGAATTTGTTCTAGTTCCACAGACAAATTGTGTGCTATTAGTTACAAAAGAATAAGTTGTTCTTACTTCAAAATCATTACTTAAAACAATACCCGTATCAATATATTGAGTACCAGTAGTTTCTAAATACTCTATTTTTTGATATTCCGTTGGTAAAATTATATTATTAGTAGCATTTAATTGAATTAAGCCTCTGAATGTTTTTCCTTGATTATCATTTTGATTATCCCCTGTTTCTTTAAAATGAAGGGTTAAACTATATTCTTGTTTTTCATCCGGAGCTATTTTTATCCCACTTAGTATCGTTTGATTAGAACTAGGGGCTATTGTTGTTTGTTTTTGTCCGCCATTATTTGTACTAGTTACACTATATACCAAGTCATTTTTATCAGCAAAATTATTAGTAACATTGATCATATCTAAGCTATATGTTGCTTCTAAAGTTCCTGTATTCTCCACACTAAAATTTATAGTATGTTTTGCTCCTGGTAAAGCTCCACTCAAACTGGTTATTTTGGTTCCATCTAATTTTAAAGACATCTGTCCGGCACTTACGTCTACACCTTTAGCCGTATCATTTCCTATGAC
>CALVQP010000085.1 GCA_944358225.1 uncultured Bacilli bacterium | reverse complement strand
AAAACAAGAGCATATCAAATTCTTGATGAACTGTTGAAAAAAAATATAATAAAAAAAGAAGATACTGGTAAAAACACTTATTATGTGTTAAGATAATATTGGATTGATTTTTTTATATACAAAATCATTGAGAAGTGAAAAGTTGTAGATAACTACGACACTCGCTCCATTGAGAGAGTTACTCACACATTTGTGTGAGTTTTTTAAGACTTAAAAATCAAATGTTTGTATCTCAGAGTTATAAACTTTTCTCTTTTTCTTCTTGTATTGTATTAGTTTGATTCATAAATTCATTGACTTTATCAATATCTACATTCCAATTAATTTTTCCTTTTTCATCTTTTTGGGCCAGTAAAAAACTATCAGCAGTGCTTTTTAGATATTTTAATTTAAAATTATTTTCTTCTTCCAAACTCATTTGGGGATTACCTAATTTATAATCATTGGCCATAACCTCTTTTGTAAATAAGCAGAATTGCTTAGAAAATTCAAATTGTTCAGGAAAGTTAGTCCTCATAAATTCATCATACATCAAATCAAATTCCTGTATGTTATTGCCTCCGATAGTACTTAGACCAAATGGATAATTTTGTCCCAGTGTATCAATAACTGTCTTCCAATCCTTTGATTTATCATATCTACTGTATTCAACCAATCCTTGATGTTCTAAGTTTTCAAAAAAATGTTTAATATTAACCTGTATTTTATCAGTTGGAACTATACTTTGCCCTTCCTTTGAAATCCATTCTCTACTAGTGTACGTTGCCCCTTGTGGCTTAAAAAATTCTGCTCCATTACAAACATTAACAGTTATATCTTTGTCGGTTATTATTTCATCTAATGCTCCTTTTATTCGTTCATCAATTTGATATTTAACTTTATAATTTCCATTTTCATCAATATACTCATTTATATTCGCTCTAGCAACGCTAGAATTTCTAAAAACAGATGAGAATAAAGCGTGAATAGGATTATCAGTTGCATAAACATAGCTACCATTAGCATTAGTAACATCCAAACTCTCAGAGCTTCCATAGTATAAAGTATCTGGGACATGTTCCAATATACTACTATTTATGCTTAGTTTAGTTTTTATTTCTTCTTCACTCATACCACTTTCTCGTAATTTGTTGACTTTTTCTTCAAGTGGTAAAAAAGATTTCATTTGCATTTCATATTTAGTTATTTCACTTTTTAATTTTCTATCAAAAATAATATTTTTAAGTCTTCTCCTATAATTTTCTTTCAAATTTACATTATCTTTAAAGATCATTTCGATATTTTTAGATAATTCACCAAATACAATATCCGGGTTGTCTACTTTACTAAAATGTCTAATAATACCATTTAACTCTTCTTTACTTGCATCTATATTTAAACCTAAATCTGTAATAAAAACAGCTATGTCTTTCTGAAATTGCAAATCATCCCTATATTCTTGATATAATTCTTGACCGTTTTGAGCAACTTTTAATAATTCATCTTGATTGTAAGTAAAAACTATATTATCTTTTACAGCTTTAGGTAAGTCAGATGGAAAAGAAGAAACGAGTTTTTCAGCAAATTCAACATTTTTCAAATAATTAGATTTTGGATTACCTAGACGATGTTCTTTAGCAAATTTTTCAGCATAATATTGGACTAATCCCTCTGTTAAAAAGTGGCCGAATTCATCCTTTACAGTCTTATTATCTAAAGATAGATTTGGTCTTATAAAATAATGGAATATTTCATGGACTACGATATTATCAATACATGATTTAATTATTTCTTCATCGCTATTACAATTGCTAAAAGTTTTTGTATAAGGATAAATATGAATTTTGTTATCAGCCTTAGTTCTCCCGCCATGTGCAGATGGAATATAGTCTATACTATAATCATCTGGATTATCTATACCTTCTAGCTTACTAAAAAATTCAATATCAGCATTTGATGGTTTTTCAACAACAATAAGTTCCGTATTTAATAAGTTATCAATATTTTGCAACTGTTCTTGTGTTAAGGAAGGACCATACTCATTCTTTATACAGCTTAATATATATTGACCATACTCATTAATTGATTTCTGTATTTTCTCGTAATTGATATTCATATCTATCTTACCTCTTTATTATAAAAATTATATCATATATTTTAAGAATAATAATCACCCATTATTTTTCCTTTATCATAAATAATATCACAGTAAATATAGAATATAAAAAATTAATATAATATAATTTTATAAGATGTTAAAAAGAAAGTAGGCATAATATGCAGATAAAAAGAGCAGATAATTCAGTTATTAAAAAAAGAAAAATAAATTTTAAAACTTTACAATCTTATGATGACAATAAAGTAAAACAGGCTGTTAACTATTTAAAGGAGGAAATTGCCAATAATTTTGTCTCCCATTTTGATAATATATCCTACGTATTAAAACAACAAAAAGATAGAAATATAAATTTTTCAAGTTATAACAAAAATACCGGATGTATTAGCGATTGCAAAAGGTTAAAGAAAAAATTAACTAAAATTGGCTTAAAAACATATTTTGCAAGTTGTAAAGCTAATGGTTTTTCCAATCCTGCCGGGGATGCTTTGGTTCAAGAAGCACATGTCTTTTTACTATATCCAGCTTTAAAAAACGAAAAAGTTTATTTCACTATTTTTGACCCAGGATTTCGCGTTACTAATGTTATATCGTTTTATGATGGTCAAAATTCTTCAGAATATTCTTACTTATCTCAAGGAATAATAAAAGTTAATTTCATCGAAAATAATGTTACTTATCCTTACGAACTAACTGTTAATAAAAGATTAACATATAAACATGAAGTAACTGATGCCGATATTCATTGGATTTTTAATCCATATTATGAAACTTTAAATATTAACGATTACAATGAAAAACTATATCATGCTATGTTTTCGCTAAAATTGATGAATTATCCTAATGATTTAAATAAATATATTTGTATTTGTTCCAAAATATTAGAAAAAAGTATAGAAATATATACTTTTTATAAATGTCAAACTTATTCTTTTGAACAATTATTAAGTTTTAATCAAAAGGAACTAGAAAATATTTTAAAAAAATATTTTCTACAAGCTGGAATATCCATTAAGGAATTAAAAAAATTTACAGAAAATATATTTTTATTAATACATAATGCCAACGCTTATATAAATTGTGTTATTGATCCTAAGGTAATAGAAGAATATAGAAATGGTCACAAATTAAATAGATAATAATTTACTCTACAATACTTATTTAAATCCCTAAATAAGCTATAGCTTAGGTCTATTATCTAATGTTAGTAAATATCTTTTTTCAGCTTCACAAGCTTTCTGTTCACT
>CALVQP010000084.1 GCA_944358225.1 uncultured Bacilli bacterium | reverse complement strand
TAAAACCTCACAATTGCCCATAAATAAAGGGTTTGTGAGGCTTTTTTAGGCTCCAACTGTCAAAGTTAAGATTATACCATAAAAACACCTATTTTTAAAAGTTTTTATCTTTACTTTTTCGTTTTCTTAAAGCTGATTCTAATTTTGTTGCTCTTAAAACTTGGTTATCAATAATTCCGTAAGATACATTAACATTTAAAACGTCATCTTTAGTAAAAACCAATTTTACTTCATCTTCTAGTTCTTCATAATTTTCCAAATTATTTAAAGAAATCCAGGCACATTTTCCTCCTTTTGGAGAAGCTGTGGGAAAAAAGATAATATCTCTACTTTCTTCTACAATAATTGGTGCTTTATGAGTTATACCGGTTAAATTAGTAGTTCCCTTTTGACGACCTTGTAAACTACTTCCAAAATATTGGCAACTATCTTCCATAACTTGATAAGTAGATTTATCAACAATAAAAGTTTTACCTTTTTCATAAACTCTAGTCTTATTATTAAGTGGAACTAATGCCAAAGTCTTACCATTAATTTCATAGTCCTTTAAATTTTTCACCCCCCTCTTGAAAAAACTGCCCTTATTATACTCATCATTAAAAAAAAAATTGTCGATTATTGAAAAGTATAAAAAAAATAGCAAATTTTTGCCATTTTTAAATATAATTTAATAAGTTTTAATTGGTAAAATCAAATGAATTAAAGATTCATCATTAACTGATTTGATAACAATCGGTTTAACATCACTATTTAATAAAATAACAATTTCTTCATCTTTTATAGTTTTTAATGCTTCTAACATATATTTGGCACTAAAAGAAATATCAATTTTAGCGGCCTCATCAGTGTCAATATCAACTCTTTCTTCAACCTTACCAATTTCTGAAGCATAAGAATTAATAATCATTTTACCTTCATCAATTTTCATTTTGACAATATTCTTATCTTTCCCTTGCGTAAGCAAACTAGCTCGATCAATAGCACTAAAATAATCACTTAAGTTAGTTTGTGCAATAATTTCAAATTCTGTTGGAATTAAATTAGAAGTGTTTGGAAAAGTACCATTTAATAAATTACTCTGAAATAATATATTTTTATATTTAAACAAGATTTTAGAATTAAAAATATGAATTTCTAGATCTTCATTATCACTTAAAATTTTATCAAATTCTATAAGATTACGTCCAGGTATTACAATATTAACATCTTCTTTTACTTCTTCATCTAACTTTAAATTTTTCTTAGATAAACGATAACTATCTGTAGCTGTACACTCTAAAAGATCACCTGTTATTTTCAAATTTATTCCTGTTAATATTGGTCGAAGTTCTTGATTAGAAATAGCAAAAACCGTTTGGTTAATAATAGATTTAAGTATATTACTTTTAAGGGTTAACGGAGTTTTACTTTCTTCAATTTTTAAAGTTGGATATTCCTTAGGATCTAAACAATTTAAATTATATTGATTATTTTCTGTAAAAATCTTTATTTTAAGTCCATCTATCACCTCAAAATTAATAACATCACTTGGCATTTTTCGAATAATTTCTGTAATAAACTTACTTTGAATAATAATAATTCCTGTTTTTTCAATATTAGTAATTTCTTTAGCTTCAATAAATGTTTTAATTGTTAATTCAGAATCACTAGCAGTTAAAGATAAACCTTCTTCTGTTAGTTCAAATTTAATTCCGTTAAGAATAGGAATAATATTTTTAATTGATATAGCTTTAGATACATAAGTTAAATTTTCTAATAATATATTTTTCTTAATTGTAAATTTCATTTTCTTTCCTTCTTTCTTATTTTAATAAATTAATAGTAATAATAGTGTGCATAATGTTGATAACTAAAATTTTTCTTTAAAATATAGGGGATATTCTTATTTTTTCTTGTTCAAAATATGTGCATAACTATGTAGTTATTAACAATTAATACTAGATTTAATTTTTTTAATATCTTCTCTCAACTCTTCTGATCTTTTCAAATCACTTTCTATTTTATCACAAGCGTGAATAACTGTAGAATGATCTCTTCCTCCAAATTCTAATCCTATTCTAGGAAAAGATTCATCTGTTAATAATCTTGATAAATACATAGCAATTTGTCTTGGATAAGCAATCTTATTACTGCGTTTTTTTGATTTTAATTCATCGACACTAATTTTATAATATTCACAAACCGCTTTTTGAATACTAGGAATATCCCCTGTACTATAAATATTTTTGGTTATGTAATCTTTTAAAGCTTCACTAGCAAACTCCATATTAATTCTTTGGGGAATAGTCATTGCTGCATAAGCTACCAATCTAGTAATAGCTCCTTCTAAATATCTTACATCATTATCACAAGCATTAGCAATATATTCAATAACATCTTCATCAATCATATTGGCAATATCTAAATTTTTTATTTTATTTTTTAATATTCGACACCGAAGATCAAAATCTGGAGGATAAATATCTACTGGTAATCCCCAAGTAAATCTTGATCTCAAACGTTCTTCTAATTTTTTCAAATCATCTGGAGATCTGTCCGAGCTAATAATAATTTGCTTATTAGCTTGATGTAAAGCATTAAAGGTGTGAAAGAACTCTTCTTGGGTTTTTTCCGCTCCGACTAAATATTGGATATCATCAATTATTAATACATCTACATTTCGATATTTATCTTTAAACTGATTAGCATATTCTAAAGTATTATCACTATCATCATTTCTAGCAACTCCTGTAAAATCATTCATAAACATATCACTAGTAGTATATAATACTTTTTTATTTGAAGTGGCCATAATTTGATTGCCAATTGCATGCATTAAATGAGTCTTACCTAAGCCACTCTTACCATATATGAATAAAGGATTATAAATTTTGCCTGGTTGTTCAGTTACGGCAATAGCAGCTGTCTTAGCAAATCTATTAGTGTCGCCAACAACAAAATTATCAAAGGTATAAGTTGAGATTAAATTTGATTCCCATTCTTTTTCTTGTTCCTTGTTGATATGTATTAAGTTATCAACAGCACTAACTTCTTTTACTTCATCTTCCAAAACAAAAGATATATCGTAATTAATTCCTGTTAGACTCATAAAGGCATCTTCTATTAAAGAATAGTAATTATTACTTAAAATCTTTTTATGAATATCCATTGGTACTTTAATAGTTATCGAGTTATTAGTTATTTCATGTAAGGAAATGTTATTAAACCATGTATTAAAAGAAACTGGATTAGTTTTTTTATAGATAATATCTAAAAAATTTTCCCATAATTTCTCATAATCCATAACATCACCCCACTATCTGATAACTTCATTTAATTTAATTTTAGCTCATATTTTCTTAAAATAAAAGAAAAATAAATCTATCAACAAGTTAATAACAGAATTATCAACAAATTTCTTCCTATAATAACTTAATTTTTATAACTTATCAACATAATCCACAAATTTCCTACAACTTTATATCCACAAAATAATAACTTTATCCACATATCCACAATAAAATGAGGATATCTTATATTTTCAGTTTAAAAAAAAGATATTTGAAGTTTTTTAAATAAATTAAATTTTG
>CALVQP010000083.1 GCA_944358225.1 uncultured Bacilli bacterium | reverse complement strand
GTGTCTACATTTATCTTACAACTTCACTAATGAGTAATCTTTTTATTTTAGAAGATAATATTATCAATTTAAAAATTTTTTGATATAATACTTTGTGGTGAAAAACTTATGAAAAGAAGTGAAGTTGATAGATCGTTACTATCGCCTATGATGAAACAATATATGGAAATAAAAGATCAATATGAAGAAGAAATATTGTTTTTTCGTCTAGGTGATTTTTATGAATTGTTTTTTGAAGATGGGATTTTAGTTTCTAGAGAATTAGAATTAACTTTAACTGGGAAAAACGCAGGATTAAAAGAGAGAGTTCCTATGTGTGGGGTTCCTTTTCATTCGGTAAAACCTTATTTAGAAAAACTAGTTAATAAAGGCTATAAAGTAGCTATTTGTGAACAATTAGAAGATCCTAAAAATACAAAAGGAACAGTTAAAAGGGGAGTTGTACAAGTAGTTAGTAAGGGAACACTTGTTGATTTAGAATTTTTAAAAGAATACGATAATAATTACATTGGAAGTGTTTTAGATTTTAAAACAAAGTATATATTAACATATGCTGATGTTTCTACCGGTGATATATATTCTTGTAATATTGTTAAAAATGAAGATAAACTTTTAAGTGAAATATTAAATTTAAACTTGAAAGAAGTAATTTTAGCTGATAATGTTGATGCTTCGTTAATTGATTTATTAAAAAATAGATATCAAATAGGTGTAACTATAAATAGTGAATATTTAGAAAAAGGGTATGAATATATTTATGAAGATGTCAAAGATATTTATTTTATTAGTGGAATTAAACACTTACTTTATTATTTAGTAATTAAAGAATTAAAAGATGTGACTCATTTAAATAAAGTAAAAATAGTTTCTAAAGAAGAGTATTTAAATATGGATATTCATACAATTAGAAATTTAGAACTGTTTGAAACTTTAAGATTACATGAAAGAGCTAATTCTTTAATTTGGTTACTTGATCATTGTAAGACAGCTATGGGGAGTCGAAAATTAAAACAATGGATGCAAAATCCTTTAAAGGATAAAGAATTGATAGAACAAAGATATAATCAAATTGAAACTTTAAATAATGAATTTATTATTAAAGAAGAATTACGTAATGACTTGTTTGAAGTTTATGATTTGGAAAGATTGTGCGCTAAAGTTATTTGTGGAAATTTAAATGCGAGAGATGTAATTCAAATTAGAAATTCTTTGCGGGTTTTACCGAGTATAATAAGTAAAGTAGAACAACTAGGCTTTAAGTTAGATATAGCTAATCATAAAGTTTTAGCTAGTTTGTTAGAGCAAGCTATTAATGATAATCCGCCGCTAACGTTAAAAGAAGGTTTTTTAATTAAAGAAGGATATAATCAAGAGTTAGATGAATTAAGAAGTATTTGTAGTGGAGGTAAGGAATTTATTTCATCTTTAGAAGCTAGCGAAAGAGAAAGAACGGGAATTAAAACTTTAAAGGTTGGTTATAATAAAGTTTTTGGTTATTATATTGAAATTAGCAAAGGGGCTTTAAAAGATATTGATGAGTCATGGGGCTTTGAACGTCGTCAAACTTTAGCTAATGCCGAAAGGTTTATTACACCACTTTTAAAAGAAAAAGAAGCTTTAGTTTTAAATGCTGAGGAAAAAATTATTGATCTTGAATATAACTTGTTTATGGAAATTAAAGAAGAAATAAAAAAATGTATTTTTGATTTAAAAACTACAGCGGAAGAAATTAGTAAACTTGATGCAATTATATCTTTGAGTGTAGCTAGTGAGGCTTATAATTTAGTTCGTCCAGTTTTAAATGAAGAACATATGATTAAAATAAAAGATGGGCGTCATCCGGTGGTAGAAAAAGTTTCTAAAGTCGAATATATAGCCAATGATTGTGTGATGGATAGCTCTATAGATACACTTTTAATTACCGGACCAAATATGTCGGGAAAAAGCACTTATATGAGACAGTTAGCCATAATAATTATTATGGCGCAGATGGGTTCGTTTGTTCCTGCTAAAAGCGCTAATTTGCCAATTTTTGATGCAATATTTACCCGTATTGGAGCTAGTGATGATTTGGTAAGTGGGGAATCTACTTTTATGGTGGAAATGTTAGAAGCAAGAAATGCTATTGTTAATGCTACAGAAAATAGTTTAATTTTATTTGATGAATTAGGTAGAGGAACAGCTACTTATGATGGTATGAGTATCGCCGAGGCTATACTGGAATATATTAGTAAAAATATTAAATGTAAAACATTATTTTCAACGCATTATCACGAACTTACTAGTTTAGATCAAAAATTTACTAATATTAAAAATGTCCATGTAGAAGCTATTGAAGAAAATAAAACGATTACATTTTTACATAAAATAAAAAATGGAGCCGTAGATAAAAGCTATGGTATTCACGTGGCAGCATTAGCTAAAATGCCTGAAAGTTTAATTAAAAGAGCCGAAGAAATTTTAAGTGACTATGAAGGTGGCCAAAAGAGAAAGTCTATCAAACAAGAACAAATCATTTTTGATTTAGACGAAAAACCAATAGAAAAAAATATATTAAAAGAAGAACTTGATAAAATAGATCCGTTGGTTATGACTCCTATGGAAGCAATTAATAAATTGTATGAGTTAAAAAAATTAAATGAAGAGTAATAAATAGCAAAGAATCATTTGACACATAAAATGTCAAGCAATTCTTTTTGTTTGACAAAAAATCGGGGGGGGTTATTATGGATATGTGTAAAGTAGGAGCGTGCATATATCTATGAAAATAAAAGTAAATAAAAATGTAGTGGTAATAAGTTTATGTATTTTAGTTTTATTAATTGCAGGAAGTATTTCTTATGCTTATTTTACTGCGGGAGTCTTGGGTAACGAGGAAGCTAAAGAAGTAAATGTAACCACAGGAACTATGAATTTAGTTTATAGTGGTGAAAATCAGTTAAATATGGCAAATGCTTTACCAGGAGCAACGCAAAGTGTGACTTTTACCATTAAAAATACAGGTAGTTTACCAGCTATATATAGTGTTGATATAATTGATGTAGTAAATAATTTTGCAGATAAAAATGATTTAGTATATAGTTTAAGCAGTGATAATGCTGGGGGAAGTAAAAGCGAAACGGTAGTGCCATCAACAAATGGAACTTTAATACCTGTAGTAGGAATTAATCCTGGTATAACTCAAACATATACGTTAACAATTCATTTTAAAGAGACGGGCGACAATCAAAATGATAACCAAGGAAAGATGTTTAGTGGTAAAATTCAGATAAATAATGATAATAGTAATACTTTAGTGGCTAATATAGTAGCCAATAGCAAGTTAAACACTACGATTCCAGATTTTAGTAATATTCCAGATGAAGAAAATAGTGGCTTGTTTAAAACCGAGGATGATGATGGAACAAGTTATTATTTTAGAGGAAATGTTGATAATAATTATGTTGATTTAGGTACTACCTATAGTGAAACAGTAAGCGGAGCTCAAAAGGGAGATAAAATGTTATGGCGGGTAGTGCGAATTAATGGTGATGGAACAATTAGATTAGTAACAGATAATATTGTTAGTAAAAAAGCATTTAATGCAATTTCTAGTGGATATAAGTATGTAGGTTATACATATGATAATAGTGCAGCCAATGTACAAGATGGTACTAATAGCACAA
>CALVQP010000082.1 GCA_944358225.1 uncultured Bacilli bacterium | reverse complement strand
GAAGCTTCTTCATAAACTTTTGTTGCCAAACGCATTGCTACTTCGTTTAAGGCATCTTTTTTAGTTTTAATGTCTTCAATATTATTTTTATCTATAGCTTCACGTAATTCTTTAATCTTTGCTTCTGCTTCTTCTTTGTCTTTTTTGTCTACCTTATCATTTAAATCTTTTAAGGCTTTTTCAGTTGTAAAAATTATTTGATCCGCTTCATTTTTAAGGTCTGCTTCTTCTTTGCGTTTTTGATCTGCTTCTTTATTAGCTTCTGCTTCTTTCATCATTTTTTCAATTTCTGCATCAGTTAAGTTAGTTGAAGAAGTAATTGTGATTGATTGTTCTTTATTAGTTCCTAAATCTTTAGCGGAAACATTAACGATACCATTAGCATCGATATCAAATTTAACTTCAATTTGAGGTACTCCACGTGGTGCTGGAGGGATGTCGCCAAGTTGGAACCTACCTAAAGTTTTGTTATCTGAGACCATTGGACGTTCACCTTGTAAGATGTGAATGTCTACAGCTGGTTGGTTATCAGCAGCAGTTGAGAATACCTGTGACTTACTAGTTGGAATAGTAGTATTTCTTGGAATTAGAACAGTCATAACATTACCAAGTGTTTCAATTCCTAATGATAAAGGTGTTACATCAAGTAAAACTAAATCTTCTACTTCACCAGTTAATACTCCACCTTGAATAGCAGCTCCCATCGCTACAACCTCATCAGGATTTACTTCTTTTGAAGGTTCTTGGCCAAGTTCTTTTTTAACAAGTTCTTGAATGTATGGAATACGTGTTGATCCACCAACTAAAATAACTTTATTAATATCACTAGCTTTTAGCTTAGCATCTGATAAAGCTTTACGAACACATTCCATAGTACTATCAAATAAATCACGGCATAAATCTTCAAATTTAGCACGAGTTAAATCAATCTCTAAATGAAGTGGTCCATCTTCACCTTGTGAAATAAATGGTAAACTAATTTGTGTTAAACTCATACCAGATAAATCTTTTTTAGCTTTTTCAGCAGCATCTTTTAGACGTTGAGTAGCCATTTTATCTTTAGATAAATCAACACCATTTTCCTTTTTAAAAGTTTCTACTAAATAATCGATAATTTTTTGATCGAAATCATCTCCACCTAGACGGTTATTTCCACTAGTTGATTTAACTTCATAAACCCCATCACCTAGTTCTAGAATGGATACATCAAATGTTCCACCACCTAAATCATAAACTAAAATTGTATGTAAATTATCTTGTTTATCAGCACCATAAGCCAAAGCAGCTGCTGTTGGTTCGTTAATTATTCTTTTAACATCTAAGCCAGCAATTTTACCGGCATTTTTTGTTGCTTGACGTTCAGCATCGTTAAAGTATGCTGGTACTGTAATAACAGCTTCTGTAACTTTTTCGCCTAAATAGCTTTCAGCATCAGCTTTTAACTTACTTAAAATCATTGCGCTAACTTCTTCTGGAGTATACTCTTTACCATTTAATTTAGTTTTTTCACTAGTTCCCATTTTTCTTTTTATCGAAATAGCAGTTTTATCTGGATTGGCAATAGCTCCACGCTTAGCTGCGGCACCAACTATTGTTTCATTGTCTTTTTTTAGGACAACTGACGGAGTAGTTCTTTCTCCTTCAGCATTAGTTATAACGGTAGGATTTCCCCCTTCCATTACAGCTACACAACTATTTGTCGTACCTAAATCGATACCTATTATTTTTCCCATAATATCATTTCCTTTCAACTTTTATTTTTATTTAAATATTTCTTTAATGCTTTAACCTTTTTAGAGGGTTAGCATATTGTTTTTTTATTTAAAATACTATTTTTATACGTTACTTAAGCAAAGGGATAGTTCCCTATTTTTTATTGACATCATAGTTATCTTTGTGCAAATTATTCATTTACTTTAACCATAGCCGGTCTTATTACTTTATCTTTATACATATAACCTTTTTGTAAAACAGTTAAGACAACGTTTGGTTCTTCGGTAATAATACTTTCGCGTAATACTGCTTCCATTGTGTATGGATCAAATTCTTTACCTAAACAATCAATTTCTTTAACTTCAAATTTTTCTAATAATTTTAAAAGGTTAGCATAAATAAGTTTAAAGCCTTCCAAAAATTTTTCATTTTCGGTTTTATCCATTTCAATAGCGCGATCAAAATCATCAATTATTGGTAATAAACCTTTAATAAATGCTTCACCATCATATTTCAGTAAATTTTGTCTTTCTTCACCATTGCGACGAATAATGTTTGCAAGTTCTGCTTGAACTCTTAAACACTTATCAGTAAGTTTTGCATTTTCTTCTTTAAGAGTCTCTAGCTCCTTGTTGGATTTTGTTTTGGATTTTTTGTTTTTTTCTTTATGGTTACACTTACATTCATTATCGCAGTTGCATTTGCTTTGTTTTTCCTCTTTATCTGCATTTTGCTTAGTTTCAACTTTTTCTACTGTTTTTTCTTGTTTGACTTGTTGTGTTTCTTCTAAATGTTGTTCTTTTTTATTCATTATTATTTCCTCCAATATTTTTTGAGATGTAATCAAGTAAGCCAATTACTCGATCATACTCCATTCTTTTAGGGCCTACTATAGCAATAGTTCCCTCTTCACCATTAATGTTATATTTGGTTTTTACAATCGTTACATTTTTATCAAATTCACTTTCTTGGCCAATATAAACATTAATTCCGTTATCTTTAGCTTCAATATTTTTAACTAATTCTTCATCTTCAAATTTAGTCAAAATATTTTTTATTTCATTGGCATCGTTATACTCAGGTTGTTTTAAGATGTTTGCTTTACCACTAAAGAAAACATTAGATGAGCTTTTAGCAAAGTCATTAAAAGCATTATAGAAAATGTTATAAACCGCCTCGTACTGTGTAACATGCTTAGCTATAATTGGTTTAATATCAAATTCTAATCTAGCACTGACCTCATCAATAGGAGTTCCAACTAACATTTTATTAATGATCTCACTTGTTTTAACTACTTCGTCTATATAAACATTAGGTGATAAGGTAAACTGCTTATTTTCCACTATTCCTTTATCAGTACAAACTAAAGCAACTATTTTATTATCATTTAAGGGAATAATACTTACTTGTTTTAGCTCATTGTCTTTGCTACTTTTACCAAGAACTACTGAAGTATAATTGGTTATATCAGCAATTATTTTCATGCATTCGGTAATTGCATCACTTACTTCTAAGGTGTTATTGTGAAATATTGTTTGGAGTTTTAAAACGTCTTCCCCAGTCAGTTTTTTAGGTTCCATTAAATTTTCAACATAGTAACGATAACCAGCTTCACTAGGAATTCGTCCTGATGATATATGATTTTTTTCCAAGTATCCTAAATTTTCTAATATGGCCATTTCATTACGAATTGTTGCTGATGAACATTTTAGTTTATCACATAAAGATTTGGAACCAACAGGTTTAGCCTTTTTAATATAGTTTTCAACTATTTCTTTTAAAAGTAACCTTTGTCTTTTATCCACTTAATCACCTCTTTTAGCACTTATTAAATCAAATTGCTACATTCATTATAATATTATGCTTAGCACTTGTCAATATATGAGTGCTAATTTTTGTTATCTAAATTTTATTTGTTGATTTTTTTTGAAAGTGCACAATTAATGTGCAGTTAGTTTTAAAAATGTATATAATATCTTCTTAAGCAAT
>CALVQP010000081.1 GCA_944358225.1 uncultured Bacilli bacterium | reverse complement strand
TAAAAGAAAAAGATTTGATAACATATCGTCGTCAAGATATTGGTTTTGTTTTTCAATTTTATAACTTAGTGCAAAATTTAACGGCTCTGGAAAATGTTGAGTTGGCTGTTCAACTTTGTAAAGATCACTTAAATCCGGCGCAAACTTTAAACAAAGTAGGGCTTAAAAACCGCAAAAATAATTTTCCGGCGCAATTATCGGGTGGAGAACAGCAACGAGTGGCTATAGCTAGGGCCATTGCAAAAAATCCTAAACTATTATTATGTGATGAACCAACCGGGGCTTTAGATTATAAAACTGGAAAACAAATCTTGAAATTATTAGAAGATACAGCTCGTCAAGAAAAAATGACCGTTATTATTATTACTCATAATTCTAGCCTAGCTCCAATGGCTGATAAAGTAATTCGTTTTAAAAGCGGCAAAGTAGAAGAAGTTACTATTAATAAAAATCCAACCCCAATTGAAAAGATCGAGTGGTAATATGAAAAATAGACTCATAACAAATTTCTTTCGTAAACTCAAAAAAAATTATAAAAGATTTCTTTCTTTACTATGTATGTCACTGCTTGGAGTCGGCTTTTATGCCGGGATTAAGGCCTGTGCACCCGATTTATTAAATACTTTAGATGTATTTTATGATAATAATAACGTTTATGATTTAAAAATTTCTTCAACCCTGGGATTAACTAATGAAGATTTGAAAGAAATTAAAGAACTTAGCTATATTCAAGATGCTGTTTTAGTAAATGAAACTGATAAATATATTCACGTCAATGAAAATAATTATGTAGCTAAAATATTGCCTCTTAGTAATATAGCCACCCCCGAAATTTTAAAGGGAAATAAGCCTCAAAATCAAAACGAAATTTTAGTTGAAGAACAATTAATAAAAGATCATTCTTTAAAAATAGGCGACTATATCCAAATAGATACTGCTAGTGGCAGTAAAAATAGTTTTAAAATTGTTGGAACAGTAGTAAGTCCCTTATATTTTTCTAATTCGCGCGGCACAACTTCTTTAGGAAGTGGCACTATTGATTATTATATCTATGCTGATAATGTTGATAATAATAGTATATACAGTTCTATTTATTTAACTGTCAAAAAAGCTAAAAACTTATTAACTAATACTGATGATTATAACTCTTTAATAAAACAGGCAAAAAAAGAAATTGAAGATATTCAAGAAAATCAAGAACAACGACGTTTTAATGAAGTATACAGCCAAATAATAGATTATGCCACCCTTACTAATACGCCTCTAGAAACATTTGATCTTGCTCCTAGTCAGTGGTATATAACTGATCGTAATGACATTTCTGCTTACAAAGATATGATCGATGCTTCTAACAGTATCGCACAAGTCGGTAATGTATTCCCTTTAATTTTCTTTATCATTGCTGTTTTAATAAGTCTTATTTCCATGATGCGAATGGTCGAAGAAGATCGTAGTGAAAATGGGACTTTAAAAGCTTTAGGATTTAGTAATAAATCAATTTATTTAAATTATTTCTTCTATAGTCTTTTAGCAGTAATTATCGGTGGTGTTATTGGAATGATTGCTGGAATTTATACTTTGCCTTTAATTATATGGAGTATTTATGATATGCTTTTTGCAATTCCTACATTTCATGCTACGTTTAATTATACTTTTGGGATTATTGGTATTTTAATAAGTTTTATTTGTATTTGTGGTACCGCACTTTTTGTTGCTATTTCTAATTTAAAAAGCGTTCCGGCCAGTTTAATGCGTCCGAAAGCTCCTAAAAGTGGGAAAAGAATACTTTTAGAAAGAATTACCTTTATTTGGAAACGTTTAAAGTTTTCTAACAAGATTTTAATTCGTAATATTTTTCGTTACAAAAGTCGCGTTGCCGCCTCTATTATCGGTATAACCGGATGCAGTGCTTTAATTTTAGCTGGTTTTGGCTTAAGAGACTCCATCAGCGCTGTAGCCGGTCTACAATTTGATCACATCTTTACCTACGATGAAATGCTAACTCTTGCAAATAATGATTCAGAATTAATTAATAGTATATCATCTGAAAAAAATATCTCGCAATCAGTTGAAGTTCACGTGTCCTCAATATCTTTAAAATTAAAAAGTAATGAAAAAGATGTTACTTTAGTTACGCCTTTAAATACTTTAGAAGATGTTATCACTTTAGAGGATGTTAACAGTGAGGAAAAATTAAAAATAGAAGATAACAAAATAATTTTAGGCGAAAAAACTGCTAAAGAGTTAGATGCGCAAAAGGGAAGTAAAATTACTTTAAAAGATAGTTTAGGCAATGACTGCATTTTAGAGGTTCAAGCTATAACTCCAAATTATGTTTCTTTATATGCTTATATAAATAAAAATACTTTTGAAAACTTGATAGGTTCATATACTACTAACGTATTATATTTAAAATTTAAAAATAACGATCCAAATAAAATTGAAGATTTTAATAACCAGTATGCAGCTAATAATCAGATTTTAAGTATCATTAATACCGAAGATACTGTAAATAGCGTATTAGATATGATGAATTCTTTAAATTTAGTCGTTGTTATCCTCATCATTGCCGCGGCCTTATTAGCATTTGTTGTCTTGTATAATTTATCTAACATTAATATTAATGAACGTCAAAGAGAGATTGCTACTTTAAAAGTCTTAGGATTTTATAATAAAGAAGTCGATAGCTACATCACTAAAGAAAATATTATTTTAACTATAATTGGCATCATTTTAGGATTAATTGGAGGTTATATTTTAACCCAATATTTACTAATAACTTGTGAAACCGATGAAATAATGTTTGGAAATCGTCTTAAAATAATTAGCTATTTAATCGCGGCTTTTATTACCATATTATTTACAATTATAATCAATATAATTACTCACTTTAATTTAAAGAAAATAAATATGATTGAATCACTTAAAAATGTTGAATAAATCATCATAAATAGCCTCCTTTTTTGGAGGTTTTTATATACAAATTATTTTTGACAAAAAATATTGACACTGTGTCAGAACGCATATATAATGTAGTTAGAATCTGACATAGTGTCAAGAGGAAAGCCGGGGTACGATGGAACATTTTAATTTAAGAAAAGAAGAGATTATCAAAGCTTGTAAAGAGCTATATGACAAATACAATTTTAAAGACATAACTATTAAACTTATAAGTGAACATACTAGTTTTTCAAGACCATCTATTTATAATTATTTTGAAACTAAAGAAGAAATATTTTTAGCTTTATTTCAAAAAGAATATGAAAAATGGAAAATAGAACTTGATGAAATTAGAAAAAACAACGAGACTTTAACAAAAGATGAGTTTGCTAAACTTCTTGCTCATACGTTAGAGGATAAAGAAAGGTTATTAAAACTACTATCTATGAATATGTACGACTTAGAAGAAAACAGTAGAATACAAAGATTAGTAGAATTTAAACAAGCATATAAAAGTGCTATTGAAGCTGTAAAACTTTGTTTAAATAAATTTTTTAATAATATGACCGAAGAAGAAATTACCGAATTTACTTATTCGTTCTTTCCATTCATGTTTGGAATTTACCCATATGCTGTTTTAACCGAAAAACAAAATCAAGCAATGAAAGAAGTGGGAATCAATTATCCTCATTATTCAATTTACGAACTTGCTTATATGGGAATTAAAAAACTATTAAAATAAGAAAGGAGTAAAGGTTGAAAAAACATAATTAAATTAAAACATGCAAAAGGAGTTCAAAAATAAGAAAATTTTTTTGAACTTAA
>CALVQP010000080.1 GCA_944358225.1 uncultured Bacilli bacterium | reverse complement strand
CAAACAAAAACGAGAATGTTTTCCCGTTAATGTTTAAAAAATTTTGAGACATTTTCCTAAATTATTGACAGAAAAAATAATTGTTTGACGTTTTTTGTGTCAATAATTTTTTCTGATTTTTTTATCCGTTATCCTCAGACTACATACGGATTAGATTCCGTTTGACGTGAAATATGTTCCAAATGAATGTAAGACTGATTCGATTCCTGATGATTTGAGATTTTACCAATATACTTGCATTGATGAAGCTTCTCGGGAAAGATATTTATATTGGTATACAGAGCATACTCCTATGAATACTGTAGATTTTATTAAAAAATGTATTGAATATTACAAATATAAACCAGAAGAAATTCAAACTGACAACGGTATTGAATTTACTTATAATAAAGAAGAAATAAAAGTTTTACATCCTATGGATGAATTCTGTCTTAAAGAAAATATTTATCATCATAAAATAAGTTCAAGAACTCCTAGACATAATGGTAAAGTTCAAAGAAGTCATAGAAATGATAATGAAAGATTTTATTCTTTTTTATCATTTTATTCACTAGAAGATTTAAGATATCAAGGTAGTCAATATTTAAAAAATAACTCAGTTTAAACTAAGCTATTTTCTATATTTTTTGTTTCACATCATTGACTAATATTCATTTTGATTAATTTGCAGTCATTTGAGCTATATTATCATGGACTTTATTCATAAGAATAAAGTCTACTTAACTATTCAGACGTAATA
This sequence comes from uncultured Bacilli bacterium, assembly GCA_944358225.1. GTDB lineage: Bacteria > Bacillota_I > Bacilli_A > RF39 > UBA660 > HGM10766. The sequence goes on along the minus strand of CALVQP010000080.1, from coordinate 3,049 downwards.
TTTACAACATATTAATGTTTATAGTATTCTTTTAGCATGAACTACTAAACGTAAGTTTTCATTCCCATAACAAGTTGAAAGAGTAAGAATTTTATCTTCCGGTAAGACGTTTACAAATAATTTTGTTGTATTTCTTTTATTTATAGTATTTATCCATTGTGTTTTTTCTTCAACTGTATTAAAAGCTTTTTGAATATAATAATCTTCTGCTTCTATAGTATATACAGAAAATATTTGATAAACAATTTTTTCTTTTTCTAAAGATACATATATTAATGCAGATGATGTAGATAAATCTTTTTTTAATAACTCGTCTAAACTACCAAACATTGTTTTATCAACTCTGTTATGGCCATAAATAACCGTATTATCATCACTAAAGTTATTGCTATTTTGATAATCTAGAAACACCCATCCAGCTTCCGATTTTTTCTTCATAAAAGAATGATTTAAGTAGTATTTATTATCACTAGCTTGTACAACTGGATAATGAATATTAGTTAAATTTACATCTATATATGCTACAGTATCTTTATTTGTTTTCTTTAAGTTTTCAAAATTTAAAATATTGTTATCTGAGTTAGTAGCATCAACATTTGTAGGAAATTTATTGCTAGTATTCATATTAGTAATATCTTGTATTTCTTTTTGAGAAGTTTTATTATCCTTAACCCAGTTACCAATTAAGCAAACTGAATATCCGAATATAAAAAAAAGAAAGATGAATAATAGCCAATACATTATCTTAAATATTCTATTTTTCACTATTATCAGCCTTCTTTATATTAATTAAATCTTTTTTTTATTAATACTAATAAGTTTAAACCAATTAAGCTTAATGCTGTTACTACCAAAGTAGAAATAATCATATCTGACGTTTTAGGATTTGATGTTTTCTTTTCATCATCGCTATCGGCTTTAGTTGCATTTTCTTCTTTATTATCAGTTATATCTGAAGATTGCTCATTATCTTCTTGGTCGCTACCTTGAGCATCGCCAACATATTTTACTGTAATAGTTACAGCTGAGCTCGGCATTGTAAATAAATATGTATCTGAAATTTGTGATATTGTATAGGAAATATTATTTCCGTTGATATCTGTAATAGTTACTGACTCTATTTCATTATCATCTAAAGGTGTTATTTCAAACTCGTTAGCTATATCTTTATTACTTGCTAAAATGTGGCCAAAATTACCAATAGTAGTTGCATTACCTCTTTGATCGTTAGTATATTTTATATTTCCTTTTGTTAAATCTGCATTAAAATTAACAGCATATCCTTGTTCAAATCCCGGTGAATTATTTATATTTACTTCTGATGTTGAATCTAGTATAATTGCCGGATCTTTAGGATAAAGTTTTAAAATTTTTGAATTATTAACTTGAATTTTATTATTCCCATTAGACACAATAGCATTTATCTCATTGGCCGTTATATATACATTATTTAATATTAATTCATTTATACCATTTCCATCATTATATAATTTGATTAAATTAGTTACTTCATATACATTATTTCCTTCTGGATCTGATGCATAAGTTCCTCCAAATAAATCACAAGAAGTATTATCATCAATATTCATTGATCCATTTACGGTTAAGGATGCACCATTTTTTAATATAATTCCATCCTCCCCTGCAACAGTTATACAGTTTTGATTAGTATTGATAGTTATATGTTTACCATCTATAATCCAAGCAGTATCAAGGCTAACTCTATTGGTAAGATCATATGTTCCACTTTCGGTTGGCAAACTATTTGTACTGTCCCAATTTGCAGCACTAACTCCTCCTATATACATAACAAAGGCTAATATACCAAAAAATACCGCCCCTAGCAAATTTCTTTTTTTCATCCTCCTTCTCCTTTCTATTATAATCATAACATTCCCCCCCCGGTGTCAATACTTGTGGATAATGTACTGACAACCAATTGTAAACTGTATTTTAAAAAAAGGCTCAGACTACAACTTATAACCGGACAGTTTTTGAAACAATATAAAATAACCTAGAGATTGTCTAAGTCGTTTTGTCTTTTAAAATTGAAATAAACAACCTTTTTTGCTATTCTTATTATAACCAGAAAAAGAATAGAGGTTGTTTATGAATAAAGTATATATTACTCAAGAACAAATCGCAGGTAAAATGAAAGAATTTTTATTAATTAGTAATCCTAATATCAGAAAAACACAACTCAAAATCATTCCTTATGTTTCCGTTGGTATGATTTTATCTGAATCTTCTGTTGCAAGTGATATTGCTAAAAATCTCAAAGATGATTTCTCTTTGGTTCAACATGAATCTGTTATTAGAAGAATTAAAAGATTATTTAAAAATAAATTATTTGATCCTTACAAATTCTATGATAATGTTATTAGATATGTTATTTCTAACTATAAACCTAAACATGATGATAAAAGAATTCACATAACTTTTGACCATATGTTTTCTCATGATAACTATACTATTTTTATGATTTCTATGAGAGTTGGTAAACAAGGTATTCCTTACGTTTCTTCTTTATTTGATCCTTCTTATAAATGAATTTTTCTTGCTGGTAGATGGTTTAACTCTACTTCTTTAATGCAACTTATTGACTCTCTAGGTCATACATATTGTATTAGATTGAAAAAAAATATTAAAATATTTATTTATGATAAAAAAGAAAAAAACATAAAATTTGGAAATTTCTAAATGATTTAGAACCTTATAAATATCATTCTAAGTTTTTTAATGATATTTTACTTACTAATAATTCTTATAAAACTAATATAGTTATAAGTAAAACTGATGGTGTTAGTGAACCTTGGATTATTGTTACGAACGGCTCTACCAAAAGAGCCATTAAAGATTATGGTTATCGTTTTGGTTCAGTTGAATCGGTATTTAAAAATCAAAAATCTAGTGGTTTTTATATTGAATCTGTTGTAAAAGCAGGTTTAGAATATTTTACCTCTATGTATACCCTTGTTTGTTTTTCCACTCTTTTTTTAACTATTTTAGGCACAGACTATTCAAAAAATAGTCGTTGCTATAAAAAGGT
>CALVQP010000079.1 GCA_944358225.1 uncultured Bacilli bacterium | reverse complement strand
TGTCATTTCCAAAGTTAATTTAGCAAGCCTTGCTTCTGTATAACGATAAGCCGCTGCTCCATCGCCATCCATATTACCAAAATTACCGTGACCATCAATTAACATATGCCTAAAACTAAATGATTGAGCCATTCTAACCATCGCTTCATATATTGAAGAATCACCGTGAGGATGGTATTTCCCCATTACATCTCCCACAATTCTTGCACTTTTACGATGCGGTTTGTCTGGTGTATAACCTGATTCATACATCGAATAAATAATACGTCGATGAACGGGTTTTAATCCATCTCTTAAATCAGGTAAAGCACGCGCTACAATTACACTCATAGCATAATTCAAGAAGGAATCTTTTACTTCCGTATCAATACTATTTTCAATAATTCTATCCATTATACCCTCCTTACGCATCAATTCTTGATGCAAATGCTCCATTTTCTTCTATATACGTCTTACGAGGAAGAACATTATCGCCCATCAAATCCGTAAATACTTGATCAGCAGCCATAGCATCATCAACTGTAATTCTTTTTAAAACTCGATTTTCAATATGCATAGTAGTTTCGCGCAAATCAATAGCATCCATTTCCCCAAGGCCTTTAAATCTATTAACAGTTACCTTAGCATTAGGCGGTAAAGTAGCCCGATAAGCTTCTAACTCTTCATCATTTAATACATATTTAATAGTTTTTCCATAAATTATTTTATAAAGTGGTGGTTGAGCAGCATAAACATATCCGCCTTCTACAATTGGTTTAAAAAATCTATAAAACAAAGTTAATAATAAAATTCTAATATGATCACCATCAACATCAGCATCTGTCATAATAATAATTTTATGATATCTTAATTTTGATATATCAAATTCTTGGCCAATGCCAGTACCAAATGCCGTAATAATAGTCCGTATTTCTTCATTTGATAAAGCTCTATCCATACGTGCTTTTTCCACATTCAAAATCTTTCCGCGAAGAGGCAAAATAGCTTGAGTTTTCGGCATTCTAGCATCTTTAGCCGAACCACTGGCACTATCCCCCTCGACTAAAAATATTTCAGAAATTGATGCATCTTTAGAAGTACAATCTGATAATTTACCAATAGTATTAAAAGCATCTAAAGGACTTTTACGACGTGTAGCTTCTCTGGCTTTTTTGGCAGCTAAACGCGCATGGGATGCAACAGCTGCTTTATCAATAATAATTTTTGCAATATTGGGATTTTCCATCAAAAATCTTTCAAAGCCCTCAGAAAACACTTTATCAGCTAACTTACGAACCTCAGAATTACCAAGTCTTCCCTTAGTTTGGCCTTCAAATTGTGGATTTGGATGTTTGCAGGATACAATCATTGTTAATCCTTCTTTAACATCATCCCCTGTTAAAGATTCATCTTTTTCCTTGAGTAACTTACTTTTTCTTCCATAACTATTAATTATACGAGTTAAAGCCCTTTTAACTCCATCTTCGTGTGTTCCCCCATCATGGGTATTAATGTTATTAACAAAAGAATAAATACTGTCATTGTAACCATCATTATATTGTAAAGCAACTTCAAATACTACTCCATCTTCTTCACCTTCTAAGTGAATAATATCTTCATGAATTGGCGTTTTATTTCTATTTAAATATCTAACATATTCACTGATACCGCCTTCGTATAAAAATGTTACCCCAGTAGTATCTTCATCATCACGATCATCTCTTAATGTAAGACGTAACCCTTTATTTAAAAAAGCTAATTCTCTAGTTCTTACCATCAAAGTTTCATAATCGTATACAGTTGTATCAAAAATTGTCTCATCTGGTTTAAAAGTAACTACTGTACCTGTTCTATTAGCCTCACAGTTTCCAATGACAGTTAAACTTTGTACGGTTTTTCCACCATTTTCAAATTTACATTCATGAATTTTACCATCCTTATAGACAGTTACTGTGACTCTTTTAGAAAGCGCATTAACTACAGATGCACCTACACCATGTAATCCACCGGCAACTTTATAACCGCCACCACCAAATTTACCACCAGCATGTAAAACAGTATAAACAGTTTCAACAGTTGAAATACCGGTTTTAGCATGTATTCCAACGGGAATTCCACGTCCATCATCTTTAACTGTTATAGAATTATCCTTGTTTATAACAATCTCAATATTATGACAATATCCCGCTAAAGCTTCATCAATTGAGTTATCAACAATCTCCCAAACCAAATGATGTAACCCTTTAACATCGGTAGTCCCTATGTACATTCCGGGACGTTTTCTAACCGCTTCTAAACCTTCTAAAACTTGAATATCACTGGCATCATAATGTTGTTGTTCATTTTCCATTTAATTCACCTCTTCTACATCAATAACATTTTTATCCCTAATATTAAAAATTTTACAATTATTAAGCAATGAGGCATTAATTTTATCAATTTCCGTTGTCGTAATAAACGTTTGTACCTTATTATTTAATAATTTTAAAATATTGTTTAACTTCTCTTTATCAAGTTCACTAAATAGATCATCAAAAATTAAGATTGGATATGTTTGCTTCAAGTGATAAAAAACTTCCAATTCAGCTAATTTAAAACTTATAATAGCATTCTTTTGTTGTCCTTCAGAGCCAAAATCTTTTAAACTATCATTATTTACCACAAAATCCAAATCATCATGATGAATTCCCATATGCGTTTTTTTAAATAAAACATCTCTTTTTAATGATTCTTCATATAAGAAAAGTAAATCATGTTGATCTTTTTCATTAAATTCCGAGACATATTTAACATTAAAAGAAGTTAAACCTGTAATTTGATAATATAATGAAGAAACATACTTATTAATTTCTGTTATAAAGTTTTGACGTTTTTGATTAATAATTAAACCTAAATTAATTAATTGTTTAGTTAAAATCATTAAAAAATCATCATCATTTAAAATATTATCTTTATTTTTCAAATAATAATTTCTCTGTTTTAAAACCTTATTATAATCTTGCAAATACTTTAAATAACTAAAGTCAAGTTGAGAAATTTCAATATTAAGCATTTTTCTTCGTATACTTGGAGTATCTTTAATAATTTTTAAATCACTAGGATTAAACAAAATCACATTAATTTGGGATATATATTCACTTAATCGGCTTATTTTCGTATCATTTATTAAAACACTCTTTCCTGTATTTTCGATAGATAGTTTAAATTCATTTACATTCTTATCTTGAATTTCTGCCTTTATTAAAGCCATTTTCTCATCTTTTTTAATTAACAAACAATCATTATTTGTTCTAAAAGATTTAGCAATAGCCAAAGTATAAATTGCTTCGACTAAATTTGTTTTACCTATTCCATTTTTCCCAATAATAATATTTAATCTAGGATTAAAATCAAAATATTGATGAGAATACGATCGAAAATTAACCAGTTTTAAATTATTGATTTGCATTTTAAGCCTCTTTTTCGTCAATATATTAAAATAATAGGTATTTCTAATACTCCTATACCTATTACTAATTATACCATAAAAACACCTATTTTTAAAAGTTTTTATCTTTACTTTTTCGTTTTCTTAAAGCTGATTCTAATTTTGTTGCTCTTAAAACTTGGTTATCAATAATTCCGTAAGATACATTAACATTTAAAACGTCATCTTTAGTAAAAACCAATTTTACTTCATCTTCTAGTTCTTCATAATTTTCCAAATTATTTAAAGAAATCCAGGCACATTTTCCTCCTTTTGGAGAAGCTCCCAAGTTTGACACTTTATAATCCAAAATGCCTTTCCAAGTACCGAAAATACTTGTTTTTTTGTCGTTTTGTATC
>CALVQP010000078.1 GCA_944358225.1 uncultured Bacilli bacterium | reverse complement strand
GGAATTTTTAGCTTTCCATCCATTAAACGAACAGGATCTGTATCCCAACCACTTGGTACAATTTCCACAATCCACTCATCTTTGTTAGGCATTTCCAGAATCGATAACATTTCCGCAAAATAATATTCCACACGTGAAATATTCATCTCATCAAGAATAATAGTATATATATCATCCGTATAACCTGCCATATACATTTCTTTTAATACTTCAGTTTCATTAAACTTTTTAGTAAACTCATTGAAATATCCAAACAATTCTGTACGATCTCTCCATGATGGTTGTACAGAAGCAATACATGAATCATGCTTTAAAAATTTTCCCCATGCATAGGCTAAAGAAGTTTTACCAGTTCCAGAAATACCTTGTAAAATAATTAATTTAGTAGAAGCTAAAGCTGAAATAAACAAACGAATCATTTCTGTTTTATAATACAACTTTAATTTACTAGCTGCAAAATTACGAAAAAGTTCAACCAATTCCTCAAGCGTAAATGTATTATGATAGTCTACAATTTGATAATTCGCAAACTGTTTGTCAACTTCAGTTAACTTAGGGAAACGTGATGCCGAAACATCAATTTCTTTTTCTTCTTCAGCAGGTGTTACTTCATCATTATCTGCTTCATCAGGACGTATTCCTAATTTAGATACTTTCATAGCCAAAATCTGTTCCTTCTCTTTCATTAGAGTAGCTACTTTTTGGTTTAAATCTCCTACCTCATCTAACAATGACTCTTGTTCTACTAAAGTTTTTCTAATACGTATATACTTTCGCAATATAAAATAAATACATAAAATAATAAGTAATAAAATTAGTACAATAGCCCCAATAGCTACGCCAACTAAGATCCATTCTGATAGTTCAAAGTCATTCTTATACTCTTGAATAATGTCAATATAAGCACCAATATTAAACATTGTTATGAAACCGTTAACAATACCTTGAAGAATACTCCAAACACCATCAAAAAACTGAGATAAAAATTCGTATAAAAATCTCGCAAGTGTATCCATTTTAAACTCCTTTCTAAATTTCAAGTAATGTACTATCAATCATTTCTTTATTTTTTATTATATCATCGTGATATTCATTTTCTTTGGGAACTAAAATATATTGAAACAATACTAAGTTTTGATAATTTTGATCGAAAGTAGAATCAATATACAAAGAGAAGGGATATCCATCTCGCATTAAATGAATAATTTTTTCTTTGTGTGAAAGAAAAGTTTGGTAATTAATTTGTAACGAAATTTGTTTTTTTGCTAGAGTATTATCAAAAATACGCAAAAAACGATCTAATTTTTTTGGCTTTCCAAATAACGTTTCTGGAAATAGTAAAATATACTTTTTGTTAAAAAATAAATTAATCGCACTTTGTAAAATACGTTCACAAAGCATAACTGCTAAAACAAAACTTTTGTCCTCATTACCAATACCTTCATTATACGCTTTTAAAATCGCATATTCACTATATAGATTAGACATTTTAATATGATGCATCAAAGATACTAAATAAAGATTATCTTCATTCGCAATCTTCTCTTCCTTTAAGTGAAATTGATTCGTTAAAAATAATTCATGAAAACGATCTTTTTTCTTTTTATGTTGTTTAAGAAAATTTAAAATTTCTTTTTGTATATCTTCCGTAAATTCTAGTTTAATATTATCATCATGAAACATACAATCGGCAATTTTACGTTCATCACTAATTAAAAAACAATCATCATAATACATAATGTAACCAAACAAAGCATAAATGTTTTTTAATAATTCTTCATTAGACTTTTTCATCAAAGAAAAGATTACGCGTGACAATTCTTTATTAATTCGCTCTACTACATCTTTATTAGACGCATAAATCGTTTCATTGTAGTAACGTACCATGATATAGCGTTCTAGTAATGGTTCTATTACTTGCTTATTATACTTCATGCGAAGTATAATTTTATAAAACTTTAAATATTCTTTTTTAATAAAATTAATATATTCATCAATAATATTATAAGACATGATACGCCTCCTTTATCGTACACTAAATTGTACAATTGATGTCTTGTTTTCTAATGGATAGGTGTAATCTTTAGATGTATCAAGTTTATAAAATCGAACATCTTTACTACTACTCGCATCCATTGGAAAGGTAAGTGAGTTTATATATTCTACACCATCTATATTAGTGGTTGTAATAGTAGATTCATTTAAAATAGAACTCGTGGTATCAATTACGATATCATTCGGATCAAACGATAAAGTAATTATCGCACTCGCACATTTTTTACGATCAGCTGGATCTAAAGAAAGATAAGTTTCTTCATCTAATTCGTCACCTACCTGGTAATTACCAAAAGCTTCATATACTTTATAATAAGTAATCGAATTAGTTATCGATAATATCATATATGGTTGATTTTTCACATCGTTAATAGTGTAAGAAACTTCCATCGTACTAACTACAAATTCAAAAGTTGCTGAAATTGTTTCTTTATAAGGAGTAGTCGATGTTGCGATTACTTGAACTGTTGCCTTTTCATCTGTTTCAAATGTTCGCATTGGAGCAATGGTCAATGTAAATTGATCTTGATGGGTAGCTTCATAAATTACGCCACTTTCTTTATTTAAAGAACATGTAATATCTTCTGGACACACAACTTCAATATCATATCCAATATCAAAATCTGAATATAAAAGATCGTTTTTATTACTATTCATTGAAATATCTAAAGACATTGAGTCTACACCAGACCAATTATTAATTTGATAAGTAGGATTATCTTTTCCTAAACGATTACTATTAAAATAAAAATCCTTACTACTTAAATAATAATCTTTAAATTGTTCCGATATAAAACGTGAAAATGTAAACGTTATGGGAATTATGATTAAAATAAATATTAAAACTAAAATTCCAAACTTTATTGGATGTTGGTGTAAATACTTTTTCAAAAATCCCATATATTCACCTTCTTTCACACTTTTTGTCTAGCATTTAATTGAACTTCTATTAATTCTACAGGCCCTGCATACTTTTCTGGAAATTGTTGATATTCAATTGGAAATGTCACTTTTAAAACATACGTATCAGTTACTTTATTATGATAAGTTAAATCATAATAATTGGAACTACCTAAAGTTTGAAAATACATACCATCCGCATTAGTATCTACTTCTTTTACATCTATAATATTTCCAGTAGTATAGTCATCGGTATTACGAAATAACTCATATTGTAAAGGTAAATTAGTTGTAGTGATGACTTGTAATTGATATTCTAAATCCACATTCGCTTTATCTTCATTTTTAAAATTAGAAACTGTAAAAGAATAGTAATAAGGTTCTTCTCGAGGTAATATTTCACCAAGTTCTAGAGTTTCACTATAAGTTCCAACATCAGCTATAAAAAAGGCAAGTTTAGGTTCTACTTGTATTGAAACATCAGTAGTATATCTAGAAAAAGTTCTAGTTAAAATATAAAGAACAGATAGTAAAATAACAAAAATTATAATATAACAAAATACAAGGGAAAAGCGATCGGAATCAAATGAGTTTTGTAATTTATTTAACCATTGGTTCATATTATCGCCACCTTATTTTATATTTTTTGATATATTTTGTTGAATCTGTTTTAAATCTAAACGTACTGTATATTCTTGAGACAAATCCTCGTGTAGTTGTTCTTCTTGTTTCTTTAAATTCTTTTTCTCTTGAGCTAGAATTTCATTTAACTCATCAATGTTAATTTGCTGTGTTAAATCCATAAGATCATCTTCTAAAATGACATCTTTTTTTGGTTTTACTTCTGGTTTTGATTCTGTGATTTGTTCTGTGACTGGTTGTTCTTTTTTCTTTTTAGGTTTGTATGAAAAAGCAAAATCAAAC
>CALVQP010000077.1 GCA_944358225.1 uncultured Bacilli bacterium | reverse complement strand
GAAGAGGAGAGTTGAAATAAGAACTCTCTTTTTCTTTTTCAGAATTTAGAATTTACCATCTAGTTTATTTACATGCTTATTATTTACTCATGTGAAATATTATATACTCATATAATTAAAATAATCAATTGTATAATAGATAATCTTAGCGAAAATATGATTTATTTAAGTATCATTAATTTAAATCTAAAATGACACTTTACAAGAATTTATATCTACTCCCCCTATTTTTTATTCCCCTTCCCCTACTTGTTTTTAATAGAGTAGGATAGACAAGTAGATTACAGTTCATTAGAGTTATATTCGTATTACATTATTAATATATAACATATTATTTTATTAGAATATATTTTAATACACTTACGTAATGAATAGTCCTAAATAAAAATCATAATATAACTAATTTATTTAACTGTACAAATTCGTATAATATAAAAAAATATTTTAATTATTGTATAATAATTAAAAAGATATGGTATATTATTAATAGAATAAGCTTTATTACAGATTTTATATTTCTACATTAATAACTAAAACGAACAACTAATCATTAAAATTAATTTAATTAATAACTTCGTATAATGTATATTATGTTAACTTCTATATTTTAAATAAAAAAGGATTATCTCCTTCTTTTCTTTTGGTTTTCTCTTAATTTAAAAAATCGATATGATAATTCTCTTCTTTTTATTTCCTCTCCTTTAGTTCCAAAATTATTTTGTAAACATTTAATAAGTAACTTTAAACTTTTAAAATCAATATGAGATAAGGACATTAACAGATCAACAATGTTTTTTAAATTATTTATCTCGAATTCAATAAGTCTTTTTTTATTTTCAGGTTCAAATATTTCTTGGTGTCGTAAACGAATATCAATCTTACAACGTTCTGACTCTCGTTCTAATAATTCTATATTAGCTTCCTCTCGTAGTTTCTTACGATTAATAATTAATATTGTTAATGCAATCAAAACTATAAGTCCATCAAATAAAAATATTTTTATTAATAAACTATTAAATCTATCATAATTTATTAATAAATAAGCTATTTGTATAATACCAATTATAAAATAAAAACATTTGTAATCAAATATAAAACGTGTTCCATTAAATTGATAGTTTTTTATCACATTATTGTATTTATCTCTTTTTTCGTATAACATTTTATCCACTCTCCCCTACTTTATATGTCAAGCAAATGTCATTTGTTAATTATATATTTTTTGATTACTTCTTCAAACTTCATATTAAGATCAATTGGAATGTAATTTTTTCTGTAATTTCTTTATTCATAAATATTTTCCACCGTTTTTTTCTACTATACCATAATCTAAGATAATCAACAACAAAAAAATCCAATTTTTGACATTAAAAAAACAATAAAAAATGTATGATAAAAAAAATATGGTTCATAATAAGTAACGGGTGATTATAATGAAAAAGAATAAGATGCAAAAAAATAATTCAAATGCCAAAGCTATGAATTGTAATAAGACAAATGCTAAGGCTAAAACCAACAGCAAAGTATCTAACAAATCTGATGATAAGAATATCGGATTTGACGATGACAATTCAAATTCATTTGAGTTAAAATAATTGTAAACATCCAAAAGAAAAGAGACGAAGTTATGTCTCTTTTTATTATTACTTATTCTATAGTTAAATAAGTTATAACATATGATTTATAATCATAATTATAGAACCTAGAATAAAGAATATAAGTGTTATTTTTTTATACTTATAACGTAAAGATGTTGGTAGTAATTCATAGCTTGCAATATGCATCATTATTCCAGCAATACTAGCTAGTAAGTAGCCCATAATAAAGTTATTCATGATATCTTTTAAAAAGATAAAGGCAATTATAGCACCAAACAATTCAGATATTCCAGAAATAAATGTATACTTTAGTGCTCTTCCCCTACTCTTTGTTGCATAATAAATAGGTACACTAATAGAAATACCTTCTGGTATATTATGAAGTGCGATAGCTAATGAAAGTGTGATTCCGAGATTGGTATTGGAAGTAGTTGATAAAAAGGTCGCAATACCTTCAGGAATATTATGGGCAATGATTGCTAACATGGAAACAATACCAATACGGTATAACTTTCCTTCTTGTTGTTCTGGTAGATAATAATCAATAAGCATAGAAAAGATAATTCCAATAACAACAAATATCGCTAGAATAATGAAAGTTGGAAAAACATAAAAATATTCCGACAATAAATGAAATGACTCTGGGATTAGATCAGTGATTGATACAGTAATCATTACTCCTGCCGCAAAAGCTAATGCAGTCGCAATAATTTTTTGATTTTCCTTTTTATTAAAAAAAATAATAATTCCACCAAGTAAAGTGGATAGTCCAGCTAACGTTGAACAGATGAATGCGAAGAGTACATTATTCATAGAATCACCTAAATTAATGTATGAAAAAAGAAATAGAGACATGCTTTATTTCTTATATTTTAATAATTCTTGTTTTTGTTCTTTAGATACGCGATAAGATTCTCTTATTTTACTTATTGCTTTATTATGAGTCCATGGATCTAGTTTATTTTGTTTGATAAAGATGAGTGTTTCTTCTGGATATTTAATATAACAAATTGATAATAACCATGCTTGGGCCATTTTTACATAATAGTGATCGAATTGAATTTGATTTAAAATTTTAAATATTTTAGATAAGTAAAAAGGTGTAACATAGTAGTCTAATAATAAAACTAAGGCTACACGAATCGCATATGGATTATCTATTAATAGTAATTCTTGTATAAAGTTAAAACCACTATCTAAGTTATTTTTAAAGTCTTTACAATTTGCACAAAAACTGTCACATACAGCCCAATTGTTAATATATGGTATAAAATCTCGAATATACTCTAAACGACTGTTAAAATCCGTTTTTACACTACTTATGACGATGCCATGTAACATATTCTCTTCATAATAATGATGACAATTATATAATAAGTAGGAATCAATATCGCCTTTTGCGATTTCTTTTCCTGTTTTCTTTAAGAAAGGAACACGGCACCCTAAAAACGCTTCTATATCAGGAACTAAAGATTTATGAAAAGTCTTGTATTGGTCATCCGCATTTTCTTTTAAATATTGGAGTAATTCTTGATAATTTTCTTTTGTCCAAGTTTTTCTATTTAGTGTTATCATTATCTTTCATCTCTTTCGCATGGGGATGGAAATTTTGATAATTTTCTTTTAAACGTTGATTTGAAATATGTGTATAGATTTGCGTAGTAGAAATATCTGAGTGTCCTAGTAATTCTTGTATACTACGTAAATCAGCACCATTATTTAAAAGATGAGTTGCAAAACTATGTCTTAAGGTATGTGGTGAAAAAGGTGTTTTTATATCTTTTTCTTTTGCTAATTTTTTAAGAATTTTAAAAAAACCTTGTCTGGTCATCCCTAAACCATGATTATTTAAAAATAATGCATCAGTTACCTTCCCTTTTAATAATAGTTTTCGATAATTTTCCATATAATTTTTTAAAACATTTAAAGCTACATCACCAATTGGAATAATTCTTTCTTTATCCCCTTTTCCAACAGTTCTTACATAAGCCATAGATAAGTCAACATCATGTAATTTTAAATTAATTAGTTCACTTACTCGTAATCCAGTCGCATACATTAATTCCAACATAGCCTTATTACGATAACTATATGGGTCAGTTAAAGGAATATCTAACAAACGATCAATTTCTTCCATTGATAATACTTGTGGTAATGTTTTTTTTCTTTTTGGTAATTCTAATAAATCACTAGGATTATTTTTAACATATTTTTCAATTAATAAGAATTTATAAAAACTACGAATACTACTAATATTTCGAGATACAGAACGTTGATCTAATCCAGAATCATTTAAATATTTTAAATAATTTTTAATTTCTTTCTTTTTAATGGCTCCAAAATCTTTATGTTCAATCTCATT
>CALVQP010000076.1 GCA_944358225.1 uncultured Bacilli bacterium | reverse complement strand
AATTGCTTAAGAAGATATTATATACATTTTTAAAACTAACTGCACATTAATTGTGCACTTTCAAAAAAAATCAACAATTTTAATTTAGTTACTAAAAGTCACATAAAAGTCTAGTTATGCTGGACTTTTTTTGATATAATAAATACCCGTAAAAATCAAGGAGTTAACATGAAAAATAAACTAAATCAACTATTCTTTTTACTTATATTTATAATTTTATTGGAAACCATTTATAATCTAACTACCCAAAATTCGTTTAATTTGTCCAATTTTTTAATTACACTAGTTTTTACTTTAAATGCCGCAATCTTTTTTATATTAATTTTAAAACTATTTTCGCCCCAAAAAAATAAAGTTGTATTTTATATACTTATATTTTTATTAACATTTTATTATTATGGTCAATTTATCTTTTATGAAATTTTTAAAATGCCATTTTCCTTTAGTTCAATATCTTTAGCTAGTCAAGCTTTAGATTTTAAAAGTATTATTATTTCAACTTTAAAAAATAATATTTTAAATTCAATTTATTATTTTCTTCCGCTGCTTTTAATTTTTCTGTTTTCTAAAAAAATTAATTACGTTAAATCTAATATAAAAGGCTATTTATATTTAGTTGCTAGTTATTTCTTATCAATTGCTTTGTGTATAACTTTATTACTTATCAACAATAATAGTACTTATTCTATATATAATCTTTATTTTAATAACTCTTCTTTATCTTTACAAATTGAAAAATTTGGTTTATTAACAGCAACAAAACTAGATCTTGCTTCATTAATATTTAATCGTAATACTAAAATTACCCTTCCAACCAAAAAGGAAAAAAAAGAAGAGATTGAATATAATCAAGAAAATATAAATTTTGAACAAATTCCAACTAACAACGATGATGAAATAAAGCAACTAAATGACTATTTTCAAAACGAACAAGCTACTAATAAAAATAAATATACTGGTATTTACAAAGATAAGAATTTAATCTTTATATTAGCCGAAGGCTTTAATAGTTTAGCAGTAGATAAAGATTTAACACCAACTTTATATAAAATGGTTAATTCTTCGTTTGTCTTTAACAATTTTTATTCGCCTTTATTTTTAAGTACTACTGGTGGTGAATTTCAAGCTACTACAGGATTATTACCTACTCAAGAAACGTTAAAAGCATGGAAACAAAATTTACCGTACTTAAAGTATAGTTATGGTCATATTTTTGCTAAGAACAATTATTATACTTCGGCGTTTCATAATTGGACTTATACTTACTATAATCGAGACAAAACAATGCTTACGCAAGGTTTTACTAATTTTTTAGGCTGTAAAAATGGTTTAGAAAAAGAAATGAACTGTAACACGTGGCCAACTAGTGATATTGAGTTAATTGATGTAACAACACCTAAATATATTAATAAAGAAAAATTTATGACCTTCTATATTACAGTAAGTGGTCATGCTGAATATAATTGGCAGGGAAATGCTATTGCTAGAAAAAATAAAGAACTAACTCAAAACTTGCCATACAGTGAAGCTATTCAGGCTTATATGGCTACGCAAATCGAACTTGATAGAGCCTTAGAATTATTATTAGCAAGATTAGAAGAACAAAATATATTACAAGATACAGTTATTGCTTTAGTAGGAGATCATTATCCATATACGTTATCAGCCGAAACGATAAATGAAAAAAGTGATATTAAAAGAGATGAAAAATGGGAAGTACATCGAAGTAATTTTATTTTATATAATAGTGAAACTAAAAAACATGAAGTAAATAAATATGCCTCTAATCTTGATGTTTTACCAACTTTATTAAATTTATTTCAAATAGACTTTGATTCACGTCTAATTATGGGTAAAGATATATTTAGCGATGAAGAAGGACTTGTTATTTTTTCAGACCATTCTTGGATTAGTGATCAAGGTAAATACGATGTTAATAGTGACATTTTTACACCATTTAAAGAGAATATAAATGATGATTATGTAGAAAATATTAATAGTAAAGTAGCTAATAAATTTGCAATTAGTAATTTGCTTATTCAAAAAAATTATTATAAAATAATATCAGAAAGTGGGAATTAATATGTGTGGTATCGCCGGTTTTGTAAGCACCAGAAAAGAAAAAAAAGAAATTGTTAAAAATATGTGTGATAAAATAATTCATCGCGGCCCTGATTCTGAAGGATATTATACTGATAAATTAGTAGCTTTAGGACATCGTAGATTATCTATAATTGATTTATCTACCGGAACTCAACCAATTTATAATGAAGATAAAAGTATAATAACAGTTTTTAATGGTGAAATATACAATTACATAGAACTAAAAAATGACCTTCAAAAAAAGGGGCATTCATTTACAACCAATACGGATACAGAGGTATTAGTACATGGTTACGAAGAGTATAAAGAAAAGTTACCGGAAAAACTACGTGGCATGTTTGCATTTGTAATATGGGATAAAAAAAATAGCACTCTTTTTGCGGCTAGAGACTATTTTGGCATTAAACCATTTTATTATACACAAATCGATAACGAACTTCTTTTTGCTTCTGAAATAAAATCATTTTTAGTATTTCCTGCATTTAAAAAAGAACTTAATAAAGATATCTTACCACTATATTTGTCTTTTAATTATGCTCCAACTACAGAAACTTTCTTTAAAAACGTTTATCGTTTAGATCCAGGTCATTATATTATCTTTAAAGATAATAAATTAGTTATAAAGAAATACTTTGAACTTAGTTTTGATGCTAAAGACGAACCATTTGAAGATGCTGTAAATAAAATATCAGATATAATGGAGGATTCGGTAAATAAACATATGTTAAGTGATGTCGAAGTAGGATCATTTTTAAGTAGTGGAATTGATTCATCTTATATAGTCTCTTTAGCCAAACCAGAAAATACTTATACCATAGGTTATGATACTCCTAAGTATAATGAAGCAAATTATGCCAAAGACTTAGCTAAACGCTTAAAAATAAAAAATAAAACAAAAAAAATAACTAAAGAAGAATATTTAAAAATAATTCCTAAAATAATGTATCACATGGACGAACCTCTTGCTGATCCATCAGCTGTAGCCTTATATTTTGTTTCTCAATTAGCTAGCAAAGATGTTAAAGTTGTCTTATCAGGGGAAGGGGCAGATGAATTTTTTGGTGGATACAATTCATATCAAGATGCTGTTAATTACTCATTTTATAATAAAATTCCGTTTGGTATCAGACATCTAATTTCTAAAATTTGTAGTATTTTCCCAGAACATCGCGGACTTAATTTTTTAGTTCGAAGAGGGCAAAAACTAGAAGATTCTTATATTGGTGTTAATAAAGTTTTTAGTGAAAAAGAGGCTAACAAGATTTTAAATATCCCTGTAAAAACTAAATTAAAAGATGTCACTAAACCAATATACGATGCAGTCGCAGGCCAAGATGAAATTATCAAAAGACAAGCCATTGATATAAATTTTTGGTTAATCAAAGATATTTTTCAAAAAGCTGATCGTATGACTATGGCTAATTCGATTGAGGGAAGAGTACCTTTTAGCGATATAGAAGTATTTAAAGTAGCCAGAACTCTTACTAAAGATAAAAAAGTTACTAAACAAAATACTAAAGTTGCTCTGCGAAAGGCCGCTCAAAAAACAATTCCCAATGAATCATATAAAAAGAAAAAACTTGGATTTCCAGTGCCACTACGTGATTGGATGAAGGAAGAGGATTTTTATTTAACTATTAAAGATGCTTTTAAAAAGCCGATTGCCTTAGAATTATTTGATTATGATAAAATTAATAAATTGTTAGAAGATCATAAAAATAATAAAAAGGATAATTATAAAAAGATATGGACGATTTTCTGTTTTATTATTTGGTATCAAGAATTTTTTGAAAAAACGCGTGAAATGAAAAAGTAAATTCCAGTTTCATAAAGTGAAATTTGAATGTATGAGAAACGTCCATAATACAGGCGTTTTTAAGTACTCTAATGATTTGAAATTTGATTAAAAATAGTGTAGAATACAAAGTATGTTAGAAATTTAACC
>CALVQP010000075.1 GCA_944358225.1 uncultured Bacilli bacterium | reverse complement strand
TAAAAACAGGAGAAAGTGTTAATACATTCTCTGATAATTTAGGTAGAAAGTTTCATTTAATAGACAACGTTACAACAGGTAAAAGCGGTTAGCGCTGCTATAAATGGTGGCACTTTATATACGCCTTATATTGTTAGTAGTATGCAAGAACCAGAAACTAATTCGACTATCAAAAGTATAGCTCCTAATAAAGAAGCTCAAGTTATTAGTAAAGACACTTCATCTTTAGTAAGGCATGCCTTAGAAAGTGTAGTAGCTAATGGTAGCGGACGTAATGCCTATATTGAAAATTATCGAGTTGGAGGAAAAACTGGAACTGCTCAAAAGGTAGAAAATGGTCGTTACATGAGTGGTAATTACATCTTATCATTTATTGGCTTTATGCCTGCCGATGATCCAGAAATTGTCGTTTATGTAGCCGTAGATAATCCTAAAGGAGTTGTTCAATACGGTGGTACAGTATCTGCTCCAATTGCTAAAAATATTTTAAAAGATGCTATTAACATCTTAGATATTAAACAAGATTCTAAAGGCTTGCCAAAAGAATATAATTATTTAGATACTAAATATGTTATTTTGCCTAACGTCGTTGGCCAAAGTATCAAAGAAGCCAATCAAACTTTAAAAGGTTTTAAAATTGAGTATTCCGGATCAGGTGAAAAAGTAATTTATGAATCTCCTACACCTAATATGTTTGTTAAAGAAGGAAGTACGGTAAAACTTTTATTAGGTTGATTGTAAAATATTGTCAAAAAGAATAAGTTGCTCATAAAAAACAATATAATTGGTAGTATAATATTAATGCGAACTTTAGATTGTAGAGGTGAAGTTATGTTAATTTTAGCTAAGGCGACCATGGCCATGATGTTGGGCTTTGTTCTATCCATTTTAACTGGTATTTTGATCATCCCTTGGTTAAGAAGATTAAAAGCGCAGCAAAGTGTAAGTTTAAAAATTAGTAAGTCACATTTAGCTAAAAATGGAACTCCTACCTTAGGAGGTTTTATCTTCATAATCCCGACAATTGTAACATTAATATTGCTATATTTTAAAGGAAGTATTGAAATAACTTCTAATCTTATTATTTTAATTATCGTATTTTTATCATACGCTGCCATTGGTTTTGTTGATGATTATCTCAAGATTAAATATAAAAATAATAAAGGATTAAAAATATCAACTAAATTTTTATGTCAATTAATAATAGCTATTGTATTCTTTTATATTTTTATGAAAAACGGGGGAAAATCAGTTATAGAAATAACTTCACTTGGACTAGTAATTCCTTTAGGATGGACATTTGGCCTTTTCATTTTATTTTTACTGGTTGGTACTTCAAATGCTGTTAATATTACTGATGGTTTAGATGGTTTAGCTGGTGGTTTATCAGCTATAGCTTTTTTTGCTTTTGGGTTGTTATCGTGGAATACAACATGGATGGAAGGAAATCAGGAATTAGCAATCTTCTGCTTTGTCTTAACCGGTGCTTTATTTGGCTTTTTACTCTTTAATACCCACCCGGCCAAAGTGTTTATGGGAGACATGGGCTCTTTATCATTAGGTGCAGCTTTAGCTACAATCGCTATCTTGACACGTCATGAACTATCTTTGGCTTTGATTGGCGGAGTCTTTGTGGTAGAAACCCTTAGCTCTATGATCCAAATAATTTCTATTCGTAAATTTAATAAAAAAATATTTAAAATGGCTCCTTTACATCACCATTTTGAACAAATTGGGTGGAGCGAACAAGATATTGTCAAAGTATTTTGGGTAGTGGGTTTATTACTAGCGATGGCCGCTATAACCTATGGGGTATGGATTTAGGCAACAATAGTTGCTTTTTTTTATGTTTAACTTTATAATAGCCTTAGAAATTAGGTGATTTAATGCAAGTAAATTGGCGTAATAATGTAGGGAAAAAACGACCTTTACGCAAATTTAATCCCTCTAATATATCCAAAAGTGCCTATACTAAATTTGCTGATACTCTTGATGAGACTTTGAAAAAAGTTCATACTTACCTTGAGCAAAATCTCTATACACGAACTTATAGTGGCATGTTTGATAAAGGAGGAGCTTACAATCGATATCCTCTAGCTTTAAAATGGGCTAAAGAAGAAATAGCTGATGAAATATTAAAAGATGAATTAATCAATTTATAAGAGGTAAACAATGAAAGAATTAACCAAACAACAACAAATTGAAAAAAGCATTATCAAAAAATATCGTAAAGTTATTTGGTCTAAATTTATAAAAGCCATTAAAGATTATGAGTTAGTAGTAGAAAATGATAAAATTATGGTTTGTATAAGTGGTGGAAAAGATTCCTTTCTGATGGCCAAGTGTTTTCAAGAATTACATCGTCATGGCCAAATCCCTTTTACAGCAAAATATGTAGTTATGAATCCCGGTTATAGTCAAAAACATTTAAAGCAGATTAAAGATACTGCTTTGATTTTAGGGCTCGACATTGAGATTTTTGACACTGATATTTTTGCCGTTTTAGACAAAGTCAATTTTGATTCACCTTGTTACTTTTGTGCCAAAATGCGCCGCGGATATTTATACGATCATGCTAAAAAACTAGGATGTAATAAGATCGCCTTAGGACACCATTTCAACGATGTTATCGAAACTACGCTGTTAAGTATATTTTATGGTAGCGAAGTAAAAACTATGCTTCCTAAACTACATAGTGACAATTATAAAGGTTTAGAATTAATTAGACCTTTATATCTAGTTAAAGAAAATAATATTTTAGCCTGGCGAGATTACAATAATTTAAAATTTATCAATTGTGCTTGTAACTTTACTAAAATCGCTCACATAGATGAAAATGCAAGTAAACGTAAACAAATTAAAAACCTTATTGCTACTTTAAAAAAACAAAATCCCCACATTGATGATAATATTTTTACTAGTTTAAATAATATTAATATGGATGCCATTTTAGGTTATCGTAAAAATGGTCAATTACATAGTTATTTAGAGACTTATGATGATTAATTTTTTTAATTTCTTCATTTATTTCACATAAAATTTAATAAGGTGAGACTAGTGAAGAAGAAATATTTTGATATAATTTTATTTATGGCAGTATTATTACTAGCGGCATTTGGTTTAATAATGATCTACTCTGCCAGTAGTATTTGGGCTGAATACAAATTTAATGATCCTTTTAAATTCATTAAAGCTCAAGGTTTATTTTATATCGTGGGAATTTTTTTAATGTTAATAATATCAAAAATTGATTATCACTTTTATAAAAATAAATCTAATTTAATTATTTTCGGCTGTTTTCTTTTATTAGTTTTAGTTTTAATTCCTGGCATTGGTACAGTTCGTAACGGTTCTAGAAGTTGGTTTGGTTTTGGCGGATTTGGAATTCAACCCTCAGAATTTGCTAAAATTGGTCTTATTATATTTGTTGCTAAATATTTAGAGAAAAATAATAAAGAAATTAGAAACATTAAACAAGGGGTATTACCTATAATAGGTATTATTTTACTATTTTTCTTTTTAATTATGTTAGAGCCGGATTTTGGTACTGGTATGGTTATTGTTTTAACTCTAATTACTATTCTTTTTATTTCTGGTGTTAAATTGTCTTTTTTCATCAAAATAGGCTGTGCCGGGCTTTTAGGAATAGTAGCTCTAATTATCGTAGCACCTTATCGTATGGCACGCATAGTTTCCTTTTTAAATCCTTGGAGTGATCCTTTGGGAAGTGGATTTCAAATTATTCAAAGTTTATATGCTATCGGACCCGGAGGACTCTTGGGAATGGGATTTGGCAATTCTATTCAAAAGCATTTTTATCTTCCTGAACCTCAAACAGATTTTATCTTTTCGATCATTTCAGAAGAATTTGGTTTTCTAGGAGTTTTAATAGTTTGCTTCTTTTTCTTTATTATATTTTATCGCTCTTTAAAAATAGCTATGTCTACTTCGGATTTATTTGGCAAATACTTAGTATTTGGTTTATCTTTTGGTATCTTAATTCAAGCCACTTTAAATCTTTGTGTTGTCGTTGGTTTAATCCCCGTAACCGGTGTTACTTTACCATTTTTATCTTATGGAGGATCCAGTTTATTGGTAAGTATGTGCAGTATTGGAATTATTTTAAATATATCTAGAAGGACTAATTAATTTAAATAAGCAAAATTAAAGTATGGCAATCGCTTAAAAAATAATTAAGAAAAAAATAAAGAAATAGTGTATAATTAAATCAAGATAAAATGGAATT
>CALVQP010000074.1 GCA_944358225.1 uncultured Bacilli bacterium | reverse complement strand
TTTTTCCACACCAGGAAGACCTGAATCTATTCTTAATTCATTCCCGTTTTTATAAGTAACAGTACCTAATGTTGCTGTGTTAACAATTACAGAGCTTGCAGTTTCATTACCTTTAACAGTTGCGGTGAAATAAGCAAACGTTGCTCCAACAAGTGCCACTAGTAACGTCGCAATAGCAATAACTGTTAATAAAACTGTATTTCCCTTTCTACTATCTTGCATATTTCTACCTCCTTTACTATAAAAATATTATCAAAAATAAAAGCCCAATGCAAGCAAAATTAAAACTGATTTTTAAATTGTCAAAACTTACACATTATGATAACATTTACTAAGTGATGTAAATGAAAAAGTTAGTAAATAAAAATATAATCAACTATTTAATTGTTTTTATTATTCCAATAGCAATATTTAGTATTTGTTTAGCTATTAATAAAATTACTCCTTTTGGCGATTTCCTAATTACTCGTTATGACTCCAAACTTCAATATCAGGCCTTTTTTATTGGTCTTAAAAATTTTCATTTTTTCTCTATGAATTTAGGATTTGGTTTTAATTTTTTAGGCACATTTCTATACTATCTTGTTAATCCTTTAAATCAACTAATTCACTTTTTTGACATTTATAAATATACAACTTTTTACTATTTATTAATAAGCATTAAACTAGGTCTATGTAGTACTAGCTTCTTATTTTTTATAAAAAGAGCATTCAAAAATTATAATAACACCTTTGCGATCACTTTTAGTATTATTTATGCTTTAATTGGCTTCTCTTCAAGCTACTATTATAACGTATTTTGGCTTGATGGAATGATATTCATGCCTTTAGTATTGCACGGAATTAACAAAATAATTAATGGTAGTAGCCCTCTATTTTATATAATTACTCTCTCATTAAGTATTATTTTCTGCTTTTATACCGGTTACATGAGTTGTATCTTTAGTCTCATATATTTTATTTACAAATTAATTGATGAAAAAAAATATAAAAACAAAAAAATAATTATTACCTTTATAATATCTTCCATATTAGTAGGACTTATTTCATGTTTAGTACTAGTTCCTAGTTTCTTTACTCTAATAAGTGGTAAAGCTTCGGGATATAGCGATAAAAGCTATACGAAATATTTACAATTTAATCCCAACATTAAATTTTTGTTTTATTCATTTACACCAGGAAATTTTGAAAGTAGTCAAGTGCCAGAAGGATTTGCCCAAAACTTTTGTACTCTATTTGTTATTAGTATGTTTTTTCTATCTTTTTTCAACAAGAAAATACCTAAACGTACTAAAATAACCGCATTATGTATCTTTTTATTTTTTTGTCTAAGCTATTCTTTTAATCTAATTGATTTTGCTTGGCAATTTTTTCAAAAACCTGTTTGGTGGCAACATCGTTATTCATGGTGCTTTAGCTTGTTTATGATGATTATTGCTTATAAAAATTTATCTAACTTTCAAAATATTAGCATTCCTATTAAAACTATTACTTTTTCCATTTTAAGTGGTTTAACAATCATTTCTTTTATCTTAATATACTTTTACCATCCAAATAGCATTAAACTTCCTTTTTACAAATTTATAATCTTAATATTTTCTATTCTTTTACTTCTAAACTACATCTATTTATTTACTCCCAAATATAAACTTAACAAAATAATTGTCATTAGCTTCATTTTCATCGAACTATTTACTAACACTTTTGTTAATATCAAAGAAAATAATAACAAGTCACTCCTAAGTATTGATAATGGCGTAAAAGAATCAGTTAGTAAAAGCATAGACTACATCCACAAAAAAGATAATAGCTTTTTTCGGATGGAAAATACCGATACCTACAGCTCTAACGATGGTTTATTATTTGGTTATAATGGTATCAATTATTTCAACTCTCTGCGCAATCAAAATATCGTTGATTTAGCGGAATACTATTTAAACTTCGAAGTTGATAGTCATTGTAGTATCACTTTAAAAACACTAGACCCTTATATTTTAAGTTTATTTAACATTAAATATATAAATTCTGCTCAAAGTTTACACTATTTAAATCTTATACACCCCAACATTTATCAAAATAACTATCCGTTAGCTCTAGGGTTTATGGTTAATGAAGCCATAAAGGATGTTAAGTTAAACAAAAATGATTATGAAAGCAATATTTCTAATATCTTTAGCAGTATGACAAATAAAGAATATGATCTATATCATGAAATAGAAAATAAAAGCATAACATTAGAAAACGCAACTTATAACGAAAACGATAACATATATCAAAAAATTGATCCTAAAAAAGAAGCTTACATAAACATTGATTTTAAAGCATCAGAAAACATCTTTATTATTCCTACTTTCAAATACATCAAAACAAATGGAGAATTATTCATTAATGAAACTAAAATGCCTTTTAATGAGTCTTATCCCTATATTAAAAAAGATGAAGAAGTTAGAGTAAGATATTTATTTGCAGCTGATAGAATTTCTCCCCAAGACTTATCGATAAGATACTTAAAAGAACAAAATTATATAGAAATCATGGAACAATTAGATGACAATATTTTAGAAAACATTCAAGTTAATACTAAACATACTTTACAGGCATCTATAAATATTGAAAATGAAGAAGACATTTTATTTACAACTATACCTTACGAAAAAGGTATGACTATTAAAGTTAATGGACAAAAAGTAAAACCCGAAATTCTTCTTAATACTTTTATTGGTTTAAAACTACATAAAGGAGAAAATATTATTACTATTGATTATATTCCCCAAGGATTAATCTTCGGAATTATAATAAGCTTATGTGGGATTATCTTGACATTTATTTACTCAAAATATTATTTAAATATTGCCAGAAAAAAATAAGTTTGATAACATGTAAAATATAGAGGAGGATTAAAAAATGAAAAATAATATGGAAGGCCAAAACAAAAAGTCTAATCAAACTTTATTAACCGTCATCGCAGTAGCTACTTTACTTGTTGCCGTAGTTGGTACTTCATTTGCCTACTTCACCGCATCAGTTAGTGGTAATGATACTGCAAGTTCAGTAATTGTTAGTACAGGAAGAGTCGGTTCTTTAACATATTCTAGTAATAAAGGAGTAACTTTGTCAAACGCTCTACCCGGAGCTCAAAGTGCATCTGTTACGTTTACTGTAGCTTACAGCGGACAAACAGGAACTAGTGCTAGGTACTATTTGTACTGGGATCGAGTAACAAATAGTTTTGTTAATAAAAGTGATTTAGTGTATACCTTAACCGGCAGTGGAAGTGGAGCAGTTTCTTTGTCAAATCAAATAGCACCATCATCTAATAATACTTTTGTCCCAACTACTGCAGGTGGCTCAACAGCAGCAGTTGCAACCATCAGCGGAGGAGCAACTCATACATATACATATTATGTAAGATTCAAAGAAACTGGTAGTGATCAAAATTCTAACCAGGGCAAAAAATTTACAGGTAGATTACAAGTATCCGCAGGTAATACAGCAGGTAAAAATACAATTTACTATAATGATGACAATAGAAGTGGTACAACAACTAAACCAGCTGCTGAATAGATATAAACAAAAAAGGCTTTCAAAGTCTTTTTTTATTTGTTAAAATTTAAATGGTGGTATCATGAAAAAACTAAGTATTATTATTCCCTGTTACAATGAAGAAGAAAATATCGAACCTTTTTATAAAGTTATTAGTCAAACATTAAAAGATATTGATTATGAATTAGTTTATATTAATGATGGCTCTACTGATCAAACATTACCGAGACTTAAAAATATTTATACTAAAGATAAAAATGTTAAAATTATTAGTTTTTCTCGTAATTTTAAAAAAGATAGTGCTATATATGCAGGACTAAAAAATGCTAAAGCATCCTATTATGCTATAATAGACTCTGACTTACAACAACACCCTAAGTATATTTTAAAAGCTTTAAACTTTTTAGAAAACAATTCAAAATACGATCAAGTAGCTCTAGTTAATAAATATAGACAAGAAAAAATTTTAAACAAAATAGTTAAAAAAATATGGTATAAATTTATTAATTTTTTAAGCGATACTAATTTTATTGAAAGTGCTAGTGACTTCCGTGTTTTTAATGATAATGTTGCCCAAGCTATTTTATCTCTTCCTGAAAATTCTCGTTTTTCCAAAGGAATATTTTCTTGGGTTGGTTTTAACACTTATCCTATGGAATATCAAGTATTAAAAAGACTATCTGGTCAATCAAAACTTAATCTTACAAACAATCTTTCTTATGGTTTAGAAGGAATTATTAGTTTTAGTACCAAACCCTTAAGAATTGCTACTTATACCGGA
>CALVQP010000073.1 GCA_944358225.1 uncultured Bacilli bacterium | reverse complement strand
TGCTGGTTTAAAGCCCATAAAGAAAAGAATTGAAGATATAAATGCCGTAAGTATTTTAGATATTAAAAAAATGGCTAAGAAAGTAAAAATAAATACAATATATCTTTTAAGTGGGGTGAAATAATGGAAAAGATTGTTTTAGAAAATATAGATGAAGTAATATATCATGATGTAACTGATGAAGGTTTAAATATTTATATGTATGTTAATGAGAAAGTAAATAATTTTTACATGACTTTAAACGTTAAGTACGGGTCTATTCATACTGAGTTTAAACCTAAAGGAGTTAACAAGTTTATAAAGGTTCCAGATGGAATTGCTCATTTTTTAGAACATATGATGTTTTATCAACCGGATAAAACTACAGCCCACGAATATTTTAATAAATTAGGTTCAGCAATAAATGCTTGTACAACTAATGATTTTACTTTTTATGAAGTTTTTGCTTCAAATTATTTTAAGGAAAATTTAAATTATTTATTAGATTATGTTTATACGCCTTATTATACAAAGGAAAACATTAAGACTGAAAAAGGGGTTATTACAGAAGAAATAAAGATGTATGAAGATAATCCTGATTTTAAGATGTTAATGAAAACAATGGAATGTATATGGCATAAAAATAAACGTAAAAATTTAATTAGTGGGACAACTCAGGATATTAAAAGTATTACAGTTGATGATTTGTATACTGTTTATAATAATTTTTATCATCCTAAAAATATGTTTATGGTAATAAGTGGTAATTTTAATCCTTATGAAGCCAGTGTTATCATAAAGGAAAATTTAGCTAGTAAGACTTTTAGTACTTATGAAAGACCGTTAATAAAAGAAGAAAAAGAAAGTAATAAAGTAGTAATAAAAGAAACGACACAAAAAGCTATGGTTAGTATTCCTAAAGTAAAAATAGCGGTGAAATTGCCTCTTACGTTATTTAAAGATTATGCTAAAGATGAACTTAAAATGTATTTAAATATATTCTTAAAAAATCAGTTTGGTTTAACTAGTCAAATACATGATATTTTATTTACTAATGGTCTAGTAAATACACCCCTTGCCTATAATACTAGTATTTATGAAAATTATGTTATTTTAACACTAAGTGCTAGTAGTAATTATATTGAGGAAGTTATTAAAATAATAAACGAGGGATTATCTAATAATTATGTAGATGCGAACCTTTTAAATCGTAGTAAGAAAGGGTTAATATCAACGTTAGTTTTAGCTTATGATGATATTGAAGAAGTAAATAATATTATTCAAGATGATATTATTACTTTCAATCAAGTAATTACGGATAGTTTTAAGAAAATAAATTCTTTAAATATTGAAGATATGAATAAAATTGTCGATTTACTAAATTTTAATAATAAAACTACAATTGTTTTTAAAGCTTAAAGATTTCAGAATAGTTATTATTCTGAATTTTTTAATAAGATAGATCTTTTAGTTAGATTGACAAGCTAAAGTTTGGTATGTTAAATTAATCATAAGATAGAAAAGAGGCTATATGAAAGATAAAACATTAGTGATAATGGCGGCAGGTTTAGGAAGTCGCTTTGGAGGTCTAAAACAAGTTGAACCGGTGGGGCCAAATAAAGAATTTTTAATTGATTATTCTATTTATGATGCTAAAAAGTGTGGATTTAATAAAGTGGTATTTATAATTAAGTCCGAAAATTTACAGTTATTTAGAGAAACAGTGGGAAAAAGGATTGAAGCGCAGATCGAAGTAAGATATGCCTTTCAAGATATACAGGAAGCTATAAAAGAATATAACTTACCTATTAATAGACAAAAACCGTTAGGAACGACTCAGGCAATTTTGTGTGCTAAAGATTTTGTCAAGGAGCCTTTCGTGGTTATCAATGCTGATGATTTTTATGGTCGAAAAGCTTTTGTTGATGCTGCCAATTTTATTGACCGTAATCCCAATGATTTAGGAGCTGTTCTTTATTTAATCAAAAACACTTTAAGTGATAATGGTGCTGTTAAAAGAGGTATTTGTAAGATTGAGAATGGTTTATTAATTGATGCTGTTGAATGTAGCGTTTATAAAAAAGAAGATAAAATTATTGCTAATCCTTTACATCAAAGTTATGAAATTGAAGTTTTAGAAAACCAAGCGGCTTCAATGAATATGTTTGTGTTAAATGAGGGTATTTTTGATTTATTAGAAGAAAGAATGCAAATATTTATTAAAAATAATAAAAATAATTTAGATATATGCGAGGCTTTAATTATCGAAGATTTGTTTGCGATGATTAAAAGTGGCCAAATTAAAATTAAAACATTAATTACAGATTCTGTATGGTATGGAATGACTTACAAACAAGATAAACCGTTAGTTAAAGAGGCTATTGCTAATTTAATTAATGAGGGTGTTTATCCTAAAAATTTATGGAATATGACTAAAAATTAAGATTATTTAGTGTATAATAAAGGGGTGGAGGATGTATATGATTAAAGAAAAATTAGCTTTAGTTCCTCATTTGCCTGGTAGTTATCAGATGAAAAATAAAGATGGCGTTATTATTTATGTTGGTAAGGCTAAAGATTTAAAAAATAGAGTTAGTTCTTATTTTAATGGCCGAGTAAGTGGGAAAACGGCTAAACTAGTTAGTGAAATTTATGATTTTGAATATATTGTGACTACGAGTGAAGTCGAAGCTTTTGTTTTAGAATTAAATTTAATAAAATTATATGATCCTAAATATAACATTTTGTTAAAAGATGATAAGACCTATCCTTATATTGAATATATTGCTAAACCATATCCGAGATTAAAAATTGTTCGTTATCATAATTTAAAAAAACGCGATAATAAATTGTTATTTGGGCCTTTTCCCAATGCTTATGCTGCCAGAAGAATTGTTAATTTATTAAATAGATTGTATCCTTTAAAAAAATGTGATGGTCATCCTAAAGAAGTATGCCTTTATTATCATATTAAAGAATGTTTAGGGTATTGTGTTAAAGACTCTCCTTTAGAAAGTATTAAAGAAATGGAAAATGATATTTTAGGTTTTTTAAGAGGTAATGATACGATTTTAAAAGATAAGTTATTAGAAAAAATTAATTACTATAGTAATAATTTGAATTTTGAAAAAGCTAAAGAGTTAAAAGAGGAATTAGATTATATAAATGTAGTGATGGATAAACAAAAAGTAGAACTTCATGATTTTGTTAATCGTGATATTATTGCTTATTATTTAGATAAAGGCTATATAAGCATGCAGATATTTTTTATAAGAAGCGGGAAATTACTAGGACATCACAGTGATATTTTTCCGATTGTGGCAGAAGAAGTGGAAGATGTAGAAACTTATATAGTTAGTTTTTATCAAAAACATGAACTTCCCAAAGAATTAATTGTTACTAGTAATTTGGATACAGAGCTGTTAAGTGAAATGCTTAATGTAAAAGTAGTACATACGAGTAAGGGAATTAAGAAAAAACTTTTAGATATGGCTAAAACTAATGCCAAAATTGCTTTAGAAAATAAATTTGAATTAATTATTCGTGATGATAAAAGAACAAGTGGAGCTAATGAGGAGTTAAAAGAGCTATTGCAGATGGAGAAATTAGATCGCATTGATGCTTTTGATAATTCTAATTTATTTGGGTCTTTTTCTGTTAGTGGAATGGTTGTTTTCAAAGATGGAAAACCAGCTAAAAAGGAATATCGTAAATATAAAATTAGTGTTGATAAAAATGATGATTATCATACGATGCAAGAAGTTATTTATCGGAGATATTTTAAAGCTTTATTAAAAAAAGAAGAATTACCGGATTTGATTTTAGTAGATGGGGGAATTACACAGATGAATGCGTGTTTGGATGTTTTGGATTCTTTGAATTTACATTTAAGAGTATGTGGGTTAAAGAAAAATGATAAACATAAAACTAATGAACTTATAGATTCGCTTTCTTTTAAGACTATTAATATTGATCCAACTAGTAATGTGTTTCATTATTTGACGCGCATTCAGGATGAAGTGCATCGCTTTACTATTTCTTATCATAAGACTATTCGTAGTAAGGGTAGTATTGCTAGTGTGTTAGATAATGTTGAAGGAATAGGAAGTGTGCGAAAAAAAGAGTTAATCAAAAAATTTGGCAGTGTTAGTAAGATTAAAGAAGCAAGCTTAGAAGAATTAATGGAAATAATACCTCAAGCGGTAGCTTTAAATTTACAAAAATATTTACAAGAAATGTCTAAATAGACATTTTTTTAAGTATCTAAAAAGCAATGTCAATAATTTAGGAAAATGTCTCAAAATTTTTTAAACATTAACGGGAAAATATTCTCGTTTTTGTTTGTAATTA
>CALVQP010000072.1 GCA_944358225.1 uncultured Bacilli bacterium | reverse complement strand
TAATTACAAACAAAAACGAGAATATTTTCCCGTTAATGTTTAAAAAATTTTGAGACATTTTCCTAAATTATTGACATGTTTTATTTGCATTGAAGCAATAATTATAATTATTTTAATAAATAATCTTTATATTCTGGAAAATTTGAAAGTTCTAAAGACAAAGTCGTCTTTTCTCCATGGCCGGGATATAAAACAGTGTCTAAGGGATATTTTGATATTTTTTCTAAACTATCAAGCATTTGTTTATTATTTCCACCGGGCAAGTCAGTACGTCCAAAGGTATTTTTAAAAAGAAAGTCTCCACAAAACATAATTTTTTCTTGCGGAAAATAAAAAGTTAGAGAATCTAAAGAATGACCTTTAGTTGGAATAACTATCATATTTTTAATTTTTTTAAAATCTTGGGCTTTAACGTGATAATAGGTTTCTAATTCTTTTAAAGCTCCTATATGATCAAAATGATAATGGGTTATAAGTATAGTTAAAATCTTGTTATTTCCGATTTCTTTTTGAATTAAATCAGCATTATACGCCGGATCAATAATAATAGTCCCCTGGTCTACTTCTATAATGTAGCAATTAGTTTTTAAAGGACCTAATGTTAAACATTTGATATTCATATTTACCTCACTGATTTTATTATACTATAAATTTCTAAATCATGGTATAATCGAAGTAATTAAGGAAGTGGTTAGTTAATGGGTAAAGTTGTATTTATTATTTTAATTGTCGTAATTATTTTAGGTATTTTAGGAATTATTTATAAAAGCAAATATAATAAATTAGTAAATAATAAAATTAAAATAGATGAAGCTAAAGATATCGTTTTACAGTGTTTAAAAGAAAAAAAACTCATTATTTTGGATGTTGCTTCAATTGTTAGAAAAAAAATTAAGATGGAAATCGAAAATTTCAATCAAGTAGAAAATATTGATATTAATGAAAATTATAATTATGAAGATGATAAAAAGTTAGAAGATGCATATAAAACCCTAAAACATTTAGCAGAAGACTATCCAAAACTTACAAAAGACGAAAAATTTAAAGAGTTTATGAATAGTCTGGAAGAAAATAGTGAAAAATTAACAGCTGCTAAAGATTTTAGTGATAAATATGCTACAGTACTAAACAATTTAATACGTGGTTTTCCTAATAATTTAATTGGATTTATCCATAGAATTAAAAAGGTAGAATTTTATAATGTTAAAAGAGAAAATTCAGATTCTAGTGTCTGAATTTTTATTTGACAGTTAATTTAAATTTAGATTACACTTTTCTAATTAGTAATAGTGGGCATTAACTTGACATTTTAGAAATTTAAAAATCTATCAAATTAGATAATTTTTTTAGAAGTTTTTTAAAGCATGCTATAATATTTTTGAACATAGTTTGTGAATATGTTTTAGAAATAGTGGTGATATGAATGTTTGATTTTTCACAAAAAGTTGTTGTAATTACCGGAGGAACTAGAGGTATAGGTTTAGAAACAGTAAAAGCCTTTAAAAAGGCCGGGGCAACAGTAATTTTATTTGGTTCTAAAAAATCATCTGTTGATACAGCAATTACTAATTTAAAAAATGAAGGCCTAGAAGTAGAAGGATATTTTCCAAACTTAAGCGATTTTAATGAAGTTAATGAAACAATCGAAGATATTGTTAGTAAACATGGTCACATTGATATTTTAATTAATAATGCTGGTATTTCAGCAAGAAATAGCATTGAAAATACTACTGCTGAAGAATTTGTAAATATTATGTCGTTAAATGTCAACGCTTTGTTTTTTACAAGTAAAGCTGTTGTACCATATATGAAAAAAAATAATGGCGGAGTTATTTTAAATACATCATCAATGGTTAGTATTTATGGTCAACCATCGGGCGTTGGCTACCCTACTAGTAAATTTGCTGTTAATGGTTTTACAAAGTCTTTAGCTAGGGAGTTAGCACCTTTTAATATTCGTGTTAATGCTGTTGCTCCAGGAATTACCAAAACAGATATGGTGGCATCTTTGCCTAAAGAAATGATAGATCCTTTAATCAAAACTATCCCTTTAGGAAGAATTGGAGAAGTGGAAGACATTGCTAATGCATTCTTATTTTTAGCTAGTGATATGGCAAGTTATATTACTGGAGAAATTTTATCTGTTGATGGATGTGCAAGAAGCTAAAAAATTGGGAGTATAGTTTTATCTATACTTTTTTATTTGCAATTATTTCTTTATTAATTATCCATTTAATATCTTCTATAGCCTTATCAATATTAAATCGGCCATTACCAACTGGATAATAGACAGCGTAAAATTTATATTTTTGACCATTAATTGTTTTGATAAAACATTGTTTTCGAACTTGAGAAACTGATATTTTCTCATCTAATACTATAGAACTAACTTGATTGCCAAACAAAATAATAACTTTTGGATTAATAATATTAAATTCTTGATTTAAAAGATGTAAGTATTCTTTATAAATTGAATCAGGTAACGCTCTGGCATCAACTTGGGTACACTTGCCTAAATTAGTTATAAAGTATTTATGTTTTTTTACATTTTCATAAACTTGTTGGGCAAATTCCTCAGTCCAATCTTTTCCTTTGATTGCTCTTATAGTTGAATAAATATCTTTATCTAATAAATTTAATTTAAAAAATAAATCCCAAATATTTTTAGTACCAATCCAAGGTGATTTTAAACCAGTCCAGCTCTTTAAAGAAGCAATATTTCTTCTGGTAGGATTCATGAATACAAAACATAGATCGGGATTATCATCACAACCCCCATTATAAATTGGGTCTAATTCTTTAGCTCCAAATTTTTCTTGAAGTTTATTATATTCATTAGTTAAATCTTTTAAATTCATTTAATACACCTGCTTTTTATCTTTTTATATTTGAAATATAATATAATTGTATCTTAAATGATAGAATTTTTATTATTTAATACTATTTATTGACATATATTTATTCCCCGTTATAATAAACGATATATTTGGAAGAGGTGAGATTAATGGATTTTTACATAATTAATGAAAAAAGTTCTATAGCATTTGTAGATAATGTATTAAATTATTATAGTCAAATTGATGATGGAAGTATTAATACGATTTTAACAAGCAAGGACTATGAATCTCAAAGAAATAATGTGGGGTGGTATCAATATATTGATAATCAACATAAAATATTTATTAATGTCCCTAATATGTTATATTTAAAATATGCACTAGATAGAAAAGAAATCGGCTATGATGCTTATTATGCTTTTTTAACGTTGTGTATCGGGCATGAATTTCGCCACTTTTTACAAGGAAGATGCATTTGGGAAAAAATGGAAATAGATGAATTTGACCAAAAAGATGTCTTAAACGCCCAGCAAATACTATATATAAAAAAGTTCTTTGATGCTTATTACCTTCTAAACAAAGGTTATATTAAATTTGAAGAGGATGCTGAGAAGTTTGCTATAGTAAATGGAATTAATTTTTTGAAAGCTAATTTTCCCGACATGAATGCTGATAACGCGATGCTGGATGCTATTCAATATTATGCTAATATTCAAAGTCGAGGCGGAATTGTTTCAACACTTCCCTTAAATGGAAATAGTATAGAAGAAATATTATTTAACTTAGATGATAGAATTATGAAGAATTGGAGAATTAAGGATTTAACTCAAACCTTATGCGTATTTAATCCTAAGTGTTATAGTAATCACTTTTATTTTGATTTAAGTGAAGATAAATTAATAACAGAAGAATTAATGGAAAGTTATACCAAAATAAATGACGGAAATAAACAAGATCTCTTGGTTGTAAAACAAATCATTTCATTAATTAAAAAATCAGAAGAATCATTAGAAGAGTTTCCAACATTAAAAAAATATTTGAAAAGCAATTAATTAATAAAATGTTAGAGCTAAAATATGGAAGGTTTATTATGATTATTGAAAAAGAAAATACAAATTATTGGCAAAATGAATTAATTAAGGGTTTAACGTTAGAGGGAATAACTGATAAAAATTTTTTTGATTTTATGAAAGGAAAAATTAAAAAATTACCACTAAACGTTGATGATTTTGGTTGGGGAGTTTTTCCCATAATAAGTCAAGATGGTGTTTTAAATGATATTCGCATGGTAGTACCGGTTATATATAATGTTAAATCTTTATGTGTAAATATTCATGAGTATGTACATGCTTATGAAATGTATTTTGATTTAGGCAAGATTTATAAGTGGCACATCAAAGAAAGTGAACAGAAAGCTTGTGAAGCTGAAAAAAGATATTTACTAACATTAGATAATAGACCTAAGCTATAGCTTATTTGGGGATTTAAATAAGTATTGTAGAGTAAATTATTATCTATTTAATTTGTGAC
>CALVQP010000071.1 GCA_944358225.1 uncultured Bacilli bacterium | reverse complement strand
ATACTACTACAAACAAAGTTCATCTTTGTTTGTTATCAATATTATAAATCGGTGACATTTTAACTAATGTTTAACATCTATTTTTTGAGTTGTCCATTTTTGGCAAGACATAGCGGTCTAAAATATAAAGCAAAATAATTGTTTATATGACGATTTTTAAAATTTAGAGTAAAAACACGAAAACTTTATTAAGTATTTAAATATTCTTTTATATATTTTTTGTATACTTAATTAATGTTTTCCTTATTTACTGTATTATCCTATGCAAGACAATCTACTTCTATTGACCAGGGTAAATCTTAATTGTCTTTTCTTTTTTTGATATTAAAAAAAGAATTGAAATTTTTAAAAGTTTAGGCATGATATAAGTTTAAAAAAACGAACTTTTGATATTAAAATTTGCGCTTTTTATTTATTTTCAATCCTTACATGAAACGTTTTATTACTGGGACAGTTAAATTTTTATGAAATAAAATGGTAAACCCCAATCATTCTACTACGTACGGATTAGACTCAGTCCCATCTCCGGAAGTTGTCAGTGCATCTGCTTTTAAATTGATAACAGCTTGTACGGAATTCCTTTCATCAACAGCAGAAATAAAGTTATGAGTTCTGCCGTAAATACTAGTTACAAATGCACGAGTTTGAATGCTGCTACTAGGCGAAAAAGACCATGGATCCCATCGCACAAAGGTATCAGAATACGGATAGCCGGTAACACCAGTTAAAGCTAATTCATCTGCTGATAATAACCCGATTTTCAATTTATAATTCCCACCATAATTCACGCTAGTATCGGGACACTTAAGTGTTGGTGTTGGGTTCATATCTGGAGATAGTCTATTTTCAGCACCATAAGTCCTATTAGTATTGCCGGTATAGGTAGTATCATTACAATAATTTCCAGTAACTATTTTATCTTCATAACTTTTTAAGTTAGTATTATACCATTCATCTAAGTACGTTTTAATCGTACTTGCTGTCCCCTCGGTT
This sequence comes from uncultured Bacilli bacterium, assembly GCA_944358225.1. Classification (GTDB taxonomy): domain Bacteria; phylum Bacillota_I; class Bacilli_A; order RF39; family UBA660; genus HGM10766. The sequence goes on along the minus strand of CALVQP010000071.1, from coordinate 3,460 downwards.
CCATAACATGGATTAGCCTTTGTGCAAATATGCGAGTTATCATACGTATAACCCACATATTTGTGATCATCTGTAGCTTTGTTAAATGTGCTTGCTCCGATACTATTATCTGTTACTAATCTTACTGTTCCATCCCCATTAACTCGCACTATACGCCATAAAATATCTGCAAATGAAACGTAATTGCTTGTTACTAGACCACGAAAATAATAACTTGTTCCATCATCATCTTGCATTGGAAACAATGTATTAATTGGAGCTGAAGTTTCTGTGGTCGCAAAAGTTTCTGGTGGACTTTCACTTACGGGATTATCAGCTAAAATTTTATAAGAAAGAGGCATTTTCACAAAATTGACTGTACATACAGTATCATCTTTTGGACTAATCGTTAGAGTATTTTTAGTGCTGTCATAACTAGCAGTTTGATTGTTTGTGCATATTGCTTCATCGAAAATATATTCATCGTTTGGTGAAAAATAATATATTTTCTTTGTATTATATAATACTTTCGAAGATACTGTTTTGCTACTATTTGTTCCTGTCTCAGATACAGTGGCATTATTAGCAGTTACATCAACAGTTACATATTTGTTGATTTTTGCTCTATAGGCAATAGAAATATCTGAATTATATTCAAACAAGGCAAAAGAATAAGCGATGAAAGTTATTAACAAACATACCGCCATACTTGCAAAAAATTTTGTTTTCGGATTATATAAGGCTTGTTTTTGAGCTTTTAAAAGTTCTTTATTGTAATTAATATTACCTTTTAACATGACATGCACTCTCCTACTTTGCTATATCTATAGTAACCCGCATTCCAAGATTTTGTCAAATGAAAAAGACCGATTTATAAAAATATCGATCTAGCTTTTATATTTTTTTATTTCCTCTAATATTTTATTTACAAATTGCTCTTTATCTAAAGTTATTGTTTCTTTAGACTTAAATAGTCGATAACTTATTTTGTTATCATCAATTTCTTTTTGACCTAAAATTAAAGTATAAGGAACTTTTTTTATTTGACTTTCACGTATTTTGTAGTTTAATTTTTCTTCACGATCATCTAAATAAACTCGAATATTTTGTTCTTTTAAAATCTCATATATAGTGTTGGCATAATCTAAATGATAAGTATTATTTACCGGAATAACTGTTACTTGTAGTGGTGATAACCAAGTTGGTAGAGCTCCTTTAGTTTCTTCTAAATAATAAGCAATAAAACGATCTAGAGATCCAAATACTGCTCTATGTAAAACAACAGGTGTTTTTTTACTACCATCTTTATCTACATAAGTTAAATTAAATTTCATTGGTAAACAAAAATCTAATTGACAAGTGGAAAGTGTATATTCATTTCCTACCGCTGGTGTAACTTGAACATCAAGTTTTGGACCATAAAAAGCTGCTTCCCCTATTTTTTCTTTATATTCAATACCAATATTATCTAACACGCTTCTTAAAGTATCTTCAGCATGATTCCACATGTTTTCATCTTGATAATATTTTACTTTATCTTCTTTATCGCGTAGTGAAAGTTCGAAATGATAATTTTTAATTCCTAACTCTTGATATACTTCTAAAATTAAATTAACAACACTTTTAAATTCTTCTTCAATTTGCTCGGGAGTGACAAATAAGTGAGCATCATTTTGACAAAAGGTTCTTGCTCTTTCAATTCCCTTTAAAGCTCCACTAGCTTCAAAACGACAGTCTCTAGCAATCTCGCCTATTCTAATTGGTAAATCTTTATAGGAATGGATAGAGTTGCTATAAATCATCATATGATGAGGACAATTCATTGGTCGTAATACAAACTCTTCTCCATCAACTTCCATTTTGGGAAACATGTCTTCTTGATAATGCTCCCAATGCCCAGATTTTTTATAAAGTTCGACATTTCCTAAAGGAGGAGTTAATACGTGATGATAATCTAATTTTTTTTCTTTACCTTTAATATAATTTTCTAATTCTTCCCAAATTATATAACCATTAGGTAAGTACATAGGTAATCCTTTGCCAACTAAGTCTGAAGTCATAAAAATTCCTAAATCTCTTCCTAATTTACGATGATCTCTTTTTTTGGCTTCTTCTAGTTCTTCTAAATATGCCGTTAGTTCTTCTTCCGTTTCAAAACACACGCCATATATTCTTTGTAACATCTTATTATTTTCATCGCCCTTAAAATAAGCCCCACTTACTTTAAGAAGTTTAAAATGTTTACAAGCTTTAACTGTATCCATATGAGGACCTCTACATAAATCGGTAAAATCTCCTTGAGAGTAACAAGATATTACTGTATTTTCTTCATCCATTCTATTTATTAAATCAATTTTATAAGGATCATCTTTAAATTTTTCCAACGCTTCCTTTTTAGTTAATTCACTGCGAATGATTTTTTTACCATCTTTAATAATTTTTTTCATTTCTTTTTCAATTGCTGGTAAATCATCTAGTGTTAAAGTTATATCCCCTAAATCGATATCATAGTAAAAACCACTTTCAATTACGGGACCAACCCAAAATTTAGCATCATTATATAGATGTTTTACTGCTTGGGCTAAAACATGAGCACAACTATGGTTTAATGTATTTAGTTTTGCATTTTCTTTAAAATTTATCATTAATCATACCTCTTTCTAATTAACATTACGGGCTCTTCAAATTCCGCGACTATTAATTTATATGTATTTTCATCTACATTATATAATGTATTAGCATTATAGTAAGTAATCAATGCTGCATATAAAATATTACAAGCTTTTTGATTTTGACTTTTAAGTACTCTCATAGTTAATTCGCTAAGCGTTTCATGACCATTTTGACTAATTAGTTTGACTAGGTTTATTACTTCATCACTAAAGCCCAAATCTATTAGCATTTTTTCACCTTCATCAAAAAAATCTCTAATCACGGTCATTAAAAGAGCGGCTGTTTTTTCTTCCTTTGTATCTAATAAATAACTAATTTTAGTTAAATGTAAGACGTAATTATCACCAGTTAAACTTTTACGCTCAGGATATAAAGCTTCGATTAAGATTGTCGCTTTTCTTAATTCATCTAGGCTTTTTAAATATTTTATTTGAGCCTTTGAAAAATAGTTATTTAACATTTTAACCTCCCAAATAAAAACGCACTATTTGCAAGGAGCAAATAATGCGGTACCATCCTTTATTTCACTTAATTTAGATAACGGTTTAACCCGGAGTCTATTAAACTCTCTTCCAAAGTAGTAACTTTCAAGATTATTCTTAGTTTTCACCAACCACTAAGTCTCTTTAAAATAATTACTTAAAAGTCGTGTCTTTTTCCTAACGATTTATAAACTAATTATAAATTATTCGTTTTCTAATTGCAAGCAAAATCCATCTTAATATTCTCTTCTATGTTTAATTTGTGATAATGTCTTAAGTGTTAACTTGCGAAAATGTCTCGATGTTATATAATACTCCACTGAGGT
>CALVQP010000070.1 GCA_944358225.1 uncultured Bacilli bacterium | reverse complement strand
ATTATAGCAAAAGGCAGTATGATTTTCAAGATATTTTAAGAGTTTGCTATTACATATAAAAACTCTGAAAACTTCAGAGTTAATTATAATTATATAACACTACCTTCATTATTAAGCAAATCATTTAATTGGGCAGTACTAACATAGCGCAACTCAGATGTATAGACACCTAAGGCTTTATTTACTAAGTTTAGCCAATGTGGATTAGCCGTTTTGTGCCCGTTAGTTACTACGGGATTAAATACGTAACCAATACTTTGAACGGTATTTAAGCCGCGATCATAATAACTATCAGACATTTTTTTGATATAACTCATAATACCGTATTCGATATTTTTATAAGTAATTAATCCTCCACTTCTTTTCATACCACCATATACGTTATTTTTAGCTAACATACTTTGGGCTGTATAATAACCACTTTCAGCAGCTCCGATACTTAACATTACTTTGTGATCGACATTAGGGTATAACGATGAAAAATATTCTACTAATGCCTCAGCATATTCTCTAGAACCCGTGTACGGCTTTTGCGTAGTTAAAAATAATTCTGGATTAGTATCTTCTAAGTTTAGAAAATATTCTAAAATTCCGCGATCAACACTATTATACTCGAAAGTAGTAACTCCATCATTAAGGCGACCAATATTATGTGGTAGTATATCTTCAGGATTAGGATTTGCTTCTCTTATTTTAGAAACAACTGTATCATAATTTATTTCAAAAAAATTTGAATAAAAACGTAATGTTTCTTCGTTTGTTAAAAGAAATTCATCTAAGGCAGTTAATTTTTGGGTATCACTTTCTTCTTTTTCAGCATTAGTATTTGTATTAGCAACATAAGTTTCAATTATCTTTTGGTCATTTTCTAAGGTCATTTGTTTAACGCTAACTCCACTTATTACAAATGTCAAAATAACAATTAATGATACTTTACTTATCTTATTTATTAAATCTCTTCTTATTCTCATAATAGTTCCTCTCTATTTATAAGGACAAAAAAATTATAACATATATCGTTTCACTTTGCAAATTAACGTATCAGCAATTCATCGACTCTCAAGAACGTATACCCTTTTTCTTGAAGTTTATCTATTATATCTAAGGCAGCTTTAACACTAGTTTTATAAATATCATGCATTAAGATTATACTACCATCTTTAACAGTCGAAACTACTCTCCTAGTTATTTGTTTACTATTTTTGATTTTCCAATCTAGAGTATCTAAATTCCATAATATGATTTTCATATTAGTCAGCTCTTCGATTTTTTGATTATATAATCCATAACTTGGACGAAAATATTTAGTTGAAGTACCAGTAATAGATTCAATAATTAAATTAGTTTTATCGATTTCATTAAATATTTCCTCCGCACTTAGTCGATACAAATTTTTATGAGAATATGTATGATTTCCAATTAAATGTCCTTCATCAGACATTCTTTTTAAAATTTCGTAATTTTTTTCAGCCTTACTTCCTAACACAAAAAAACTTACCTTAACATCACGCTCTTTTAAACCATCTAAAAGCATAGAAGTATAACGGGATGGACCATCATCAAATGTTAAAGCAACAACTTTTGAAGAAGTTCTTGCTTCCTCTTTAAAAACGGTTTGTTCTTGAGGTAACTTACAAATAGCTAAAATACTTAAAGCAATAATAATTATTAAAATACTTTTGAAACATTTTCGTTTCATAATAAGTCCTTCCTTTTAATAATGTAAAGTTTATATCCTTTATAAAAACAATAAAAAATATCTTCAATTTCTAAGTTTTTGGCTTGCAATGTTTTTTCTAACCAGATTCGACTTTTTTTAATATACTTTAAAACTTTAGTTTGAACTTGGCCATCAACGATTAAAGGCATAGGATAATTGGTTTTAGTTTTAAAAATGTTGTACTTAAAAATTGATAATTTACCATTTGGCTCTAAAAATGCATATTCGACATTTTCAATGGATTTAATTCCTTTTTGACGAAGTTCTAATAACAAATCATCCATGGAATATCTTTGCTTGACCATTTCTTTATAGTTAATTTTTCCATTAACAATTATTAATGATGGTTTCCCACCAAAAGTATTACGAAATTTACGTGATTTAATAGCTATAAAAGCCAGCAGTAATTCCAAACCTACTAATAACACAATTGGTAAGATAGTATAAAAAATAGGATCTTTGATGTTTTCGATACTAATGGCTACCAATTCAGCGATTAGGATTGAAACAATTAAATCAATTATTCCTAGTTGACCAATTTCCCTTTTGCCCATGATGCGATAGGCTAAAACAATTAGAAAATAAAAAATTACTGTACGCACCATTATTGTAAATAGTTCCATAGTATCACCATCTTTATTATGGTACAAGTTATATTATTTTAAACATTTCATAAGATTAATTAGGTGATTTGATGGAAAAAATTATTAGCGATATAAAAACTATGGCCAAATTTTTAGGAATTATTTTAATTTTTATTCTTATTTTAAGTTTATTAAATATGCTAAGCTCTCTTAGTTATAAAACCATTAAAACTATCTGTGTTATTTTCATGATTTTATTATTTTTTATAACAGGATTTAAACAAGGTAAGAAAAGTAATATCAAAGGAATATTTTGTGGGCTGAAATACGGAGCATTAGGATGTTTAATACTGTTTATTCTTTCTTTATGTTTATTTTTTAAAGATTTAACTTTTCGTATGTTTTTATACTATACTATTTTAATATTAACAACAATGTTTGGAAGTATAATCGGCGTTAACAAGAAAAAAGAAGCTTAAACTTCAGCTTCGATAAAATTATATTCTTGATTGTTTATTTCAACATAAGAATTTAAACTCATTTCTTTTTTTGTCTTGGGATTAATAGGAATGCTCAAATAATTTTTAGCTACAAGCTCTTCTAAAAATATTTTGGAATTACCTTGGCATTTTTCTTCTCTTAAACATTTTTGGGTTGCTTCTTTTATTTTTAAAACCAAACTTTGATATTCTTTTTCCTTTTGAGATTCGTTAATTTTAGCTATTGTGGGAATAGTGATAACTAGCATTAATGTTATTAAACAAATACCGATAATGATTTTATTTGTATTCATTATTTTTCACCATAATAATTTTGATAAAATTCCGTTTTAAATTCCATAATATTATCATTTTTAATAGCTTCTTTTAAATCTTCCGTTAACTTAATCAAAAAACGGATGTTATGAAGAGAAATTAATCTAGCACCAAAGGTTTCGTTGGCATTTATTAAATGTTTAATATAGGCTTTAGTATAATTTTGACAAGTATAACAGTCACAAGTTTCATCAATTGGCGTAAAATCTTTTTTAAATTTAGCATTTTTTAGGTTGATTTTGCCATATTTAGTGAAAGCATGGCCGTGACGCGCCAAGCGGGTTGGTAACACGCAGTCGAAAATATCTACCCCACGAATTACACCTTCAATAATATCTTTTGGTTCTCCTACCCCCATTAAATATCTGACTTTATCTGCTGGTAAGTAAGGAGTAGAATATTCAATTGCTTTATACATATCTTCTTTACTTTCGTTATCATTAGCAACCCCACCAATACTATAACCATCAAAATCTAACTCAACAGTTTTGATAGCTGAATATTTTCTTAAATCTTTATAGGCTCCTCCTTGAACTATACCAAAAAGAGCTTGATGAGGATTGTTATGTGCCTCTTTACCTCTTTTAGCCCAACGTAACGTTCTTTTAATGCTATTTTCCATATATTCATAGCTGGCACTAGCTGGAGGACATTCGTCAAAACTCATAGCTATATCACTATCTAATTTATTTTGAATGGCGATTGATTTTTCAGGAGTCAAAAGCATTTTATCTCCGTTTAAATGATTTTTAAACATAACGCCTTCTTCACTAATATTTTTAGGATTAGCTAAACTAAATACTTGAAATCCTCCTGAATCAGTTAAAATAGGACCATCGTAATTCATAAATTTATGCAGTCCCCCGGCCTCGGCAATTATATCTTCCCCAGGACGAAGCCATAAATGATAAGTATTAGCTAAAATAATTCCACTCCCCACTTTTTTTAATTCTTCGGGAGCCAAAGTTTTAACGGTAGCTTGAGTTCCAACAGGCATAAACATAGGAGTTTCATAAACACCATGATTAGTATAAAGCTTTCCTAATCTAGCTTGCGTGTGGGCTTCTTTTTTTATTAGTTCATATTTAATTTTACTCATAATCATCACTTGGTAATTTTATCACGAATATTTAATAATTTAAAGTTTTTACAAAAATTTTTGTTACTCAAGAAACTACATCTTATAACCGGACAGTTTTTGAAATAATATAAAATGACCTAGAGATTATCTAAGTTATTTTGTCTGTTAAAATTGAAAGAATTTTTATTAAAAAGTAATCCTGATATCAGAAAAACACAACTCAAAATCATTCCTTATGTTTCTATTGGTATGATTTTATCTGAATCTTCTGTTGCAAGTGATATTGCTAAAAATCTCAAAGATGATTTCTCTTTGGTTCAA
>CALVQP010000069.1 GCA_944358225.1 uncultured Bacilli bacterium | reverse complement strand
ATATAAGCCATATTACCTTGCCTTTCTTGGTATTACTTTTTGCAAAAATTCTTTTGTCGATTTATCTTTAAGATCAAAATATCCTAATATACAAAAAACAATAGCTCCGAGGAAATTGACAAATAAGTCCCCCATTGTATCATGAATTCCTATATCTAAATAACCTTCATCAATAGTATATATTTCTTGATTATTTTTATCATATAAAACTGTTTTAGCAATATCTTTTTTAGTTACGTAATCTTTTTTATTTTCCGCAAAGTTGGTAGAAGTAATTTGGGTAACTATTTCGTCTTTTTGCATATCAAAATTTAAAAATCGATCGGCACCATATTCAAAAAATTCCCATAAAACACCAATTGTCATAGAAAAACAAAAAGCTACTAAACACATATAAAATGGTGAAAGATTAATATTAATGCTATTTTTATTTAATAGTTCAATCATTGAAAAGCCTACGGCAGCAGATAAAAAGCCGTTTAAAGTATGTAATAAAGTATCCCAAAAGGGAATGATATGATAGAAATTATTAATTTCTCCAAGTATTTCAGCCGAAAATATAAATAAATAGATAGCTATTTCAAAAAAATTAGTTAGTTTAATTTTATATCTTTTTTGAATAATAGCTGGAGCAATTAATAAAATTAAAGCTAAAAGACAAAGTAAAGCATTATTTAAATCGCCTCTTATAAATTGTAAGATCATACACAAAATTACTAAAGCTCTTAAAGTAAAATAGACAATGATAGAACTTTTATTGTTTTCTTTGGAAATTTTTTTAAAAATATTAGTCATTTTCTCCTCCTAAGTAACCATATTGTTGCGCTATTTAAATTATAGCAAAATTATGTTTAAAAGTCTTTCTAAATACCAATTACGCTAAAATTTTAGTAATAATTACCAATTTATTTGTGAATAAGTTTAAACTGTTCATCCATAATAATAGTGGGAGGTAAATAGATTATGAGTAACGCTAAAAATAATAATAGCGCTAAAAATTCTAACTCTGCTAGAAATAGTGCACGTAATAGTAATAGTAACAGTGCTAAAAATTCTAACAGTGCTAGAAATAGTGCTAGAAATTCTAACTCTAATAGCGCTAGAAATAACGCTCGTTAGAATCAATAAAAAAAGAGAAAGGACTAAATTTTCTCTTTTTTATTTGTGACTACGCGGATGATATGCTTCATAGTCTTTTTTGATTTTTTCATTAACTAAGTGGGTATATATTTGAGTTGTAGCGGTTGAAGAATGGCCTAGTAATTCTTGAATTACTCTTAAGTCAGCTCCATGGGCTAATAAATGGGTGGCAAAAGAGTGTCTAAGACTGTGAGGAGAAACATTTTTTATAATATTTTTTTCTTGACAAATTTTTTTGATAATTTTAAAAAATCCTTGACGAGATATGGAGTTGCCATGATTATTAATAAATAAAAACTGACTGGTTTTTTGTTTTAAAAGTGTTTGACGATAAGTATTTAGATATATTATTAAACTATTTTTAGCAATATCGCTAATAGGAACAATTCTTTCTTTACTTCCCTTTCCTAATACCCTAATATAATCATCATTTAATTCTAGGTTAACAAATTTTAAATTGATAAGCTCACTTACTCTTATACCCGTAGCATAAAGTAATTCTAACATTGCCTTATTGCGAGCAGTATAAGCGTCTGTAATGGGAATATCTAGTAATTTGTCTACTTCTTCTTCAGTTAAATACTGGGGTAGTTTTTGAGGAATTTTAGGATGCAATACATTTTGACAAGGATTGATAACGTGCTCATCTTCATCACTTAAAAAAGTATAAAAAGAATTTAAAACAGTTAAGTTATGGGCAATGGTAGTTGCACTTTTATTATTTTTACCTTGATAATTTAAATACTTATGTATTTCTTGGGGTGTTACTTTAGTTAAATCTTTATTTTTTAAATAAATTTTAAATTGATGTAAATCATTTTCGTAAGATGCAATCGTGTTATGGCTTAATTTTTTTTCATATTTTAAATAATCTATAAATTTTTCGATCATATTTTACCTCTAGCAACATTTTAGCATAATAAAAATTGAAAGTTAATGGTTATTTAGGATATAATATTGTTTAGGTGTTAATTATGGAATTACTAGCAAATAAATTACGTCCCAAAAAATTAGATGATATTATTGGACAACAGCATTTGGTTGGAACAGGTAAAGTTTTAAGAAATTTAGTTAATAATAAAAAGTTATTTTCTTGTATTTTATATGGTAAACCTGGGATTGGCAAAACAAGTATTGCCTATGCTTTAGCTGAAGAACTAAATGTCCCCTATCGTTTTTTAAATGCTACTATTAATAATAAAAGAGATTTTGATATTGTCATTGAAGAAGCTGAGATGGAAGGCCAAATGTTGGTCATCATGGATGAGATCCATCGTTTAAATAAGGATAAGCAAGATTTATTACTTCCTTACATTGAAAATGGTTTAATTATTTTAATTGGCATGACAACTGCTAATCCTTATAGTAAAATTAATCCAGCTATTAGAAGTCGTTTGCAAATTTTTGAATTACATGAATTAACTACTTCTGATATAACTTTAGGTTTGCAAAAAGCAACGAAGCATTTGGATAATCTAGAAATTGATGATGAATGCCTAAGTTATATTGCTAATGTTAGTAGTGGGGATTTTAGAAGCGCTTTAAATTTATTAGAAATAGCTTATTACTCTAGTGAAGATAAAAAAATTACAATGGATGTTTTAAAAAATATTAATTCTAAACCAATATTTTTTCATGATAAAAATGAAGATGGGTATTATGATACTTTATCGGCTTTGCAAAAATCTATTCGCGGCAGTGATGTTGATGCTTCTATTCACTATTTAGCGCGTTTGATTGAAGCTGATGATTTGGATATTATATATAGACGTTTAAGTGTGATAGCTTATGAAGATATTGGTCTAGCTAATTCTTCTATTGGTCCGAAAGTTATGGCAGCTATTAGTGCCTGTGAACGCTTAGGAATGCCCGAGGCACGCATTGTTTTAAGTGCGATAGTTATTGAAATGGCTTTATCTCCTAAAAGTAATAGTGCGGAAGTGGCCATTGATGCTGCTTTAAATGATATTCATAGTGGTAATTGTGGTAATGTTCCTAAGCATATTAAAAATCATAGTTTGGAGTATAAATACCCTCATAATTATAAAAATTCTTATGTTAAACAACAGTACTTACCGGATAATATTAAAAATAAAAAGTATTATTATCCGAAAAACAATAAATTTGAACAAGCAATGTCGAAGTTTAATCAAAGTTTAAGGAGTGAAAAATAAAATGAAAATAGCAATGATTGGTTGTGGGGCTTACAGCCTTGCTTTAAGTATAGTTTTAAATGAAAAAAATGATATTACAGTTTGGTCAGAAGATGAAGCAAAAGTTCAGGAAGTAAAAACTTGCGGATACCTCAATAAAATTCTAAAGGGACAAAAGATTCCAAAAGATATACAGTTTTCAACTTACTTAAAAGAAGTCTGTTTAAATAAAAAGATAATCATTTTAGCTGTAGCTATGCCCTTTTTAGAAAATACGATTAAAGAGTTGAAAAACTTTTATACAGATGACCAAGTAGTATTGGTTGCTACTAAAGGTATTAATGAAAATGGTAAGTTTGCACATCAAATGTTAGAAGAAAATGAAATATTTAATTACGCTATTATTTCTGGACCTAGCTTTGCAATTGATTTAATAACTAAAACTCCAACAGCTTTAACCGTAGCAGTTAACAATGCGGATATTGATTTAATAAAGCAAGGGTTGAGTGCTGCTTTAACATTGGAGTTTAGTAAAGATGTTGCGGGGACACAGTTATGTGGAGCTTTAAAAAATATCATGGCTATAGCCTCTGGTATGATTTATGGGCTGGGATTTTCTAGTTCCACTAGTGCCTATTTTTTAACTAAAGCCCTTAGAGAAATACAAAAAATAATAATGGCTTTTAATGGCCAGGAAAAAACCGTTTTAAATTGTTGTGGAATTGGAGATTTAATTTTAACTTGTAACAGTAGCAAAAGTCGTAATTACACATTAGGGGTGCTTTTAGCTAGCAAGGATTGGCAAATGGTAGAAAAATATTTGCAAGAAACAACAGTTGAAGGTTATCATACTTTAAAAGCAATCGTTAAATTATTAGAAAAAGAAAAAATCCAAAATGAATTGATAGATATTTTATATAAAATAATATTTGAACAAAAAGATTTAGCTATTTTAATTAATTATTTAAAAAAATAGTTCTAAATCTTTTTTAATCATTATAGTACTGAAGAAATGGCAAAAAGGTTAAATAATCAAATAGTTGCTTGCCTATTTAAAAAATATCGATTTTAAGAAAACAGAATATATTTTATCTTGGTATGATAAATATTTACTGCCAAATAAAAAATAATCCCGTTTTAAGGAATTAAAAATATTTAAAGAGTTAAATCTCTTTTTTTAGAATATCATTAATAATGTAGTTAGTTATGAATAAACCAGCTGTAGCTGCAACATGTGCGCAAGAAGATATTTCTTTCATGCGATATTTTACAGGTAACTCTTTGCTAAAGACTACGTGAATTTTTAAAGA
>CALVQP010000068.1 GCA_944358225.1 uncultured Bacilli bacterium | reverse complement strand
ACGGTGACTGGAGTTCAGACGTGTGCTCTTCCGATCTATTTAAGAAAAATCAGGATAAATTTATTTATTATGTGTAGAGGTGAATATAATGGAAAATAAGATGATTGAAGTAAAAAATGTTTCGATGCGTTTTAACTTAGGAATTGAAAAAGATTTTTCAATCAAACAGTTTTTTGTTGATCTTTTTGACCCTAAAAAGAAAAAAAAGAAAAAACCAGAGTTTTGGGCGTTAAATAAAGTTGATTTTGATGTAAAATCAGGCGAAGTGATTGGTTTTGTTGGAAGTAATGGGGCTGGAAAATCAACATTACTTAAAGTTGTAGCTGGAGTTATGAAACCAACAAAGGGTAAAGTGATTTCTTATGGTAATATATGTCCTATGATTGAGCTGGGAGCTGGTTTTGATCCTGATTTGACTGCCAGAGAAAATATTTATTTAAATGGTGCAGTAATGGGTTATTCAAAAGAGTTGATTGATTCTAAATTCGATGAAATTGTAGAATTTTCAGAATTACAAGAATTTTTAGATGTTCCGGTTAAAAACTTTTCATCTGGTATGACAGCAAGACTTGCCTTTTCTATAGCAACGATTGTTGATCCAGAAATACTTATTGTAGATGAGATATTGTCTGTTGGTGATATCGCTTTTCAACAAAAAAGTGAAAATAAAATGCGTAGTATGATTGGGGGAGGAACTACAGTTTTATACGTTTCGCATTCAATTGAATCAATAAGAAAGTTATGTGATCGAGTAGTTTGGTTGGAACATGGTGAAGTACAGATGATAGATAAAACAGAAAAAGTAATAAAAAAATATTTGGAATTTATGGGAGTAGATAAGTAGGAGGTTTTTTATGTTATTAAAGAAATGGAGATCAAAAACAAATAATATAGTTATAAAATATAGAAAAAATGGAGATGTAGAAATTACCAATTCTGGAGATCGACAGGAAAAGATTATTTGTCCGAAAATATTTTATGTAAAAAATGAGTATGTAAATGTTAATTTTGAAGCGACAGTTGTATCTGGATCGGGAGCAGAATTAGTTTTTGTTAATAGACACAGACAACGAAAAATGGGAGTAATATTAAACTCTTCGTCATCTAGTTTGAGTTTGATGAAAGGTTTTCTTTTAGCTGTGCTGTTTGTTAAACCACAAACTACAATTATTATAAAAAAGATTGATGTAGAATTTAGTACAGCAAAAAAAGTAAATGCATCTATTGGTTTAGGAAAAAGTCAATATTTATTAATAACACCTTTGTATCCTACGCCAAATAATTTATACGCATGTGCCTTTGTACATACTAGAGTAAAAGAATATATTAAGGCTGGTTTGGATGTTGAAGTTGCAACGATATTTCACGCTGATGAATCTTCAGTATATGAAATAGATGGCGTTCGTGTTTATAAGACTGATTTTTTAGAGTTAAGATCTATCCTTATGAGTAAAAAATATGATGGAATTTTAGTGCATTTTTTTGATGAAAAGTATGCAAAATATTTTGATACTTCTTATTTAGTGGACACTCCAATATTTTTATGGAATCATGGTGCGGATGTACTTTATAAGGATTATAAAGATATTTATACTCCATATTTTGAAGATGATTACACATTACCAGAAGAAACTGCAGCAGCTTTTAAATTACGTGATATGTATTATGAAAAATTTGCTCATCATAAAGATTATAATTGGATATTCGTTAGTGATTCTGAAAGAAGACGTGCTGAAGAACTACTTGGATATGAGTTTAATAATGCTGTAGTTATACATAATCTTATAGATTCTAATATATTTAAGTATGAAGAAAAATCTCCTGAATTGAGGAAAAAGATATTTCTAATACGACGATTTGATAACACAAAAAAATATGCAATTGATATAGCTACTTTAACAATTTTAGAATTATCTAGGAGAGAGTGTTTTAAGGATTTAGAATTTTATATTTGTGGAGAAGGAGATTTTCATGATCAATTGGTTCAACCATTACGACGATTTGATAACGTTCACATTATTACGAATTTTATGACTCATCAGCAGATTGCTGAAATGCATAAAAAGTGCGGTATTGGCTTATTTCCTACTCGACAAGATACTCAAGGAGTTTCCGCATTAGAATCAGCTTCTTCTGGATTAGTGGTATTATCATCTGATTTAGAAGTTATTCATGAGTTTTTTGATGATAGTTTAGGTACAATTTGTCCAGTAGAAGATTATATTGCGTTTGCTGATAAAATTGAATATTTTTATAATCATCCTAACGAATTTAAGAAAGTTAGTAAAGCAATGGCTGACTATACTTATAAAAAATGTAACTTTGAAAATACAATAAAAAAAGAAATTGAATATATTTCTAATAATATTTATGAGTATAAAAATTTAATTTATCCTTTTAAAAAGATTGAAGAAAATCCTTTGTTGACCATAACTGTTCCTTCATATAATTCCGAAAAGTTTTTGGCAAAATGTTTATTGTCCTTATTAAAAACAAAATATGCTGCTAAAACTGAGATCTTAGTTATTAATGATGGATCGAAAGATAAGACTTTAAAGATTGCTCAATTTTTTGAAAAATTAACTACTATTAATGGTAGATCTATTGTTAAAGCGATTGATAAAGAGAATGGTGGTCACGGATCGGGAATTAATAAGGGATTGGAACTAGCTAGAGGGAAGTATTTTAGAGTTATTGATTCTGATGATTGGGTTGATTCAGAAGCATATGATAACTATTTGTCTAAATTAATTAATGAAGATGCTGATTTAATATTGAATGATTATGCAGAAGCAAGAACTTTTGAAGATGCTCCATGTAAAAAGAATAATTACAATTTTATGACTCCAAATATTATATATAATCTGAATGATATAATGTGTGGTACATATGGTTTTAAAGAATGGGGCCCTACTTTACCTACATCTACGTATAAAACAGAATGTTTAAGACAGACTAATTTTAAGCTAAAAGAAAAAACCTTTTATGTTGATATGCAATATAATGCTTATTCTATTATTAATATTAATACTGTAAAAAGATATACAGATGATGTTTATAGATATTTTATAGGAAATGCGGGGCAGTCTGTAAGTAAAGAAGGAATGATGAAAAATTATAAACATCATGAAGATGTGATACTCATTTTAATGGATTGTTATAGTAATGACCAACGTATAACTACAGAAAAAAGAGAGTATATTTTACGTAGATTATTATTGCCAATGGTTAATGTTCAGTACTATATTTATTTTGAGTTGTTCAAGTCACGTCAAAAATTTCTTGAGTTCGAAAAACGTATTCAGGAATATCCTCAATTATTAAAATATGATGAGTTCAATACTAGAAGAATAAGATTTCATAGGGCTACACGAGGGTTGTTAGTTGCATTTAATCCTTTGTTACATACTTTAAAGGAAAAATTAAAAAAACTATTTTTTAGGAGATAAAATTGAATTTAATAAAAAAACTTTTTAATAAAATATTTATCAATTATAAATATATAAAATCCTTATTTGATGTTCAGAATAAAAAACTTGATGATATTAATAATATTGTTGATAAAAATAGTATAAATATACAACAGTTAAGTGCGGAAGTTAATAATTTACGAAATATTGAACAAAAAATAGATGAAGTAGCTTTAATGGTTAATAAAGTACAGGAAGAATTTAAATATGTGACTTTAAATTCATTATTATACCCTATTAGTACTGATAAGCCTAAGGTTTTGTTAGCCGGTTTCTATGGTGCTAATAATACAGGTGATGATTTGATGTTACAAGCTATATATCAAAAAATTGACTGTGATTTGATAGATATAAGTATATTAGTAGCGCGTAATGAAAATATAAATATCAGTGACATGCATAATTCTCGAATTATTTATTATCCAATGAAACGTTATGAGTTTATAGAACTTGCCAAAAGGTTTGATTGTTTAATTTTTGGTGGGGGTGCTTTGATTGATGATAAATATTTTCATGATCCTGAGGCATTTAGTTACGATTTGGCTACTATATTAATATTATTGTCTGAAGCATTTATTCAAAATAAAAAGATTGTTAAGTGTGTAGGGCTTAGCACAGCTGTTGATATTGTTGATGATGAATATATTTCAAGGTTGAAGTATATTATTTCTAATATTAATGAATTTAGTGTTAGAGATGCTTATTCACAGGATTTAATTTTTAAGTTGACGGGATGTCAAGTGCTTTTAATCCCGGATTTAGCATATTCTTTATATAATGATAGATTTGAATTAAAAAGAAATAAAGGGAAACTTAACAGTATAGGTATTGTTTGGATTTGTACTGGTGAAAATGAAGAAAAGTTAGATTATTTAATAAAACATTTTAGTTCTATTTATCAAATTCATTTAATTCCATTTTATAATTATCTTAACAATGATATAAAATTTTTTAATAAGTATATAAATGAGAAAAATGTTTTTGTTGATAATTATACCAATAATATTAATGAGTTGTTTGAAATTTTTACTAATTGTGATTTTATAATAAGCATGCGATATCATGGGTCATTATTAGCTAATATGTTTGGTTTAAGAAATATTATTGTAACTAATAAAAATCATTCTCATTATAATAATAAAATGCAATATTTATCTGAGACCAGATCGGAAGAGCACACGTCTGAACTCCAGTCACCGTA
>CALVQP010000067.1 GCA_944358225.1 uncultured Bacilli bacterium | reverse complement strand
TTCTTTTTTTGGCAATTCATCTGATAATGTAAATCGGGAAAATGTGGAAAATATCTACGGCGTACGACCAGTTATCAATCTAAAAGCTGATACTCAAATAAGTTCGGGAGATGGAAGTGCATCTAATCCATTTGTTGTTTCTGACTAATGGAGAGTTAAAAAAACAAGTAATGAAAAGAAAAAGGAAGCCTAATATAAGCGAGAGAATGAAAAACTTTATGAAATAAAGTTAACCTAGAATTAAGTAAAGATATAGTTCTAATTTTAAATTCTTTAACTGTAATATGAGTTTTTCTAATATTAGGATCAACAGATTGGAGAAATGAGCAAAAACGCTTGCAATTTATAAGATCAAATATGAAATTATTTGCTTGTAATTTTTTTTAAATCTTGAGATAATTTTTGCGGTGAAGTAAAATGTTAATAATAGGATCTCATGTATCTTTTAGTAAAAATCAACTTTTGGGAAGTGTTAAAGAAGCTTTAAGTTATGGAGCAAATGCTTTTATGTTTTATACGGGAGCTCCCCAAAATACAATGCGAAAAGAATTAGAAGAAATGTATATTTTGGCAGCATTAGAATTGATGAATGCAAATAATTTGGATATTAAGAATGTAGTTTGTCACGCGCCTTATATAGTTAATTTAGCTAATCGTAGTGATGAGGCAAAATATAGTTTTAGTATTAATTTTTTGAAACAAGAAATATCTAGATGTGCTAAATTAGGAATTAAAAAAATCGTATTACATCCAGGGAGTGCTGTTAAAATAACTAAAGAAGAAGGTCTTAATAATATTATAAATGCTTTAAATATTATTTTAGATAATGAATATGATGTAACAATTCTTTTAGAAACAATGGCGGGCAAAGGCAGTGAACTGGGTAGAAATATTGAAGAAATTAAAACTATTGTAGATAGCATTAACAATAAAGATAAAATAGGAGTTTGTTTGGATACATGTCATCTAAATGATAGTGGGGTTGATATTGCTAATTTTGATACGTATTTAGAAGAATTTGATAAAACAATTGGGCTTGATAAAATAGGGTGTGTTCATATAAATGATAGTAAAAATGCTTTGAATTCTCATAAAGATCGTCATGCTAATATTGGCTTTGGAACAATTGGTTTTGATAATATTTGTAAAGTGGTTTATAATCCGAAATTAGAGAGAGTTCCTAAAATTTTAGAAACGCCATATGTGGGAGATTTTGATGAAGATAAGAATCGTCTATATCCGCCATATAAATTTGAAATTGAAATGTTAAAAAATAAGCAATTTGATTTAAACTTATTAGAAAAAATTCGCGCTTATTATAAATCTAATTAATAAAAAAGACGTTTTAAAAACATCTAATTATTTATGAAGTAGGGGTTTAAATTTTTCGTAATACTCTTTAAAGAGTATTTTTATTTGTTTAAAATTGGTAGGACTATAATATTTTTGGTAATTATCGATGTTAAAATTATCGAAATCATAAAATAATTTTTCGTAATTTTCTTTGATAAAACTATACGTAAAATTTAGTTCCGATTCACTTAAAATGATATTGTGCATTAAAGCAAAACTATAGACTTGTTCTTTAGTTAGTTTGGCTACATAATTTTTTATCATATTTTGCATGTTTTCACCTCAACATATTATATGAAAAAGTATAACTTAATAATACTTGAAAATAATATTTATAGGTGATTATCATGAAGTTAAAGTATATTTTTGCTTATATAATAGTAGGAACTATATTTTTTATAGCTGGGATGAGGATATATACTTTAAATGTTGTAGATAAAGAAAAATATAGGCAAATTTTGGATAGTCAAAAAAATAAAATAATTTCTTTATCTTCAGCTCCTAGAGGAAGAATCATTGATCGAAACGGTAATATCTTGGTCGATAATATTGGCAGTAAAAGTATTGTCTATCATAAGATAGATGGTATTACAACCAAAGAAGAATTAAAAATAGCTAATAAGTTAGTAAGTATTTTAAATTTAGAATATAAAGAAAGTTTAAGAGAATTAAAAGATTATTATTTGATTATAAATGAAGAAGAAGATAAAAAGCTAATTACTGAAGAAGAATATGAAAAAGTGCAAAATCGAAAATTAACTAGTGATGATCTTTATAAGTTAAAATTAGAAAGAATTACTGATGATATGTTAAATTCTTTAGATGAAAATCAAAGAAAAGCTGCTCATATATACGCGTTAATGAATAAAGGATATAAATATGAAGTTAAAACTATAAAAAATGAAGCTAGTGAGGAAGAATATGCTAAAGTTTTAGAAGAGAAAATCCCAGGTGTAACAGGAAGTATTACTTGGCAAAGAACATATCCTTATAAAGATGTGTTAAAAAAGTTGTTTGGAACAGTTAGTTCTAGTGATAAAGGAATACCTTTAGAAAAAAAAGAAGAGTATTTAAATAAGGGGTATTCTTTAGATGAAAGAGTAGGTACTAGTTATTTAGAAAGTCAATATGAAGAATATTTGAAAGGAACTAAAGCTACTTATAGAGTAAATGATGATAATACTTTGACTCTTTTAACTAAGGAAAAAAGAGGTAATGATTTAGTGCTTTCAATAGATATAAATTTACAAATGCAAGTTGAAGAAATTATTAGAAATAAGATTTTAGAAGGAAAAAAACAAAGAAATACAGAATATTATAATCATGCCTATGTAATTATAAGTGATCCAAATGATGGGTCAATTCTAGCTTTTGCGGGACAACAATTAGAAGAAAATACTAATGAATTTAAAGATATTTCTTTAAATATTATATCTGCTAATTATACAATGGGGTCAGTAGTTAAGGGGGCTTCTCAAACTGTTGGTTATCAAGCGGGAGTGATCGATGTAACTAAAAAACTTATAGATTCTTGTGTTAAATTATATTTAGTTCCACAAAAATGCTCTTTTAAAAAATTGGGGGCATTAGATGATATAGGAGCTTTAAAGTGGTCTAGTAACTATTATCAATTTATTACAGCTATAAAAACGACGAATAAAACATATACATATAATATGAAACTCCAAGCAACAATGGATGATTTTAAAAGATATCGTGATACTTTTGCCTCTTTTGGTTTGGGAGTAAAAACAGGTATAGATTTACCTAATGAAAAAGAAGGTGTTTTAGGAAATAAAGTAGCAGATGATTTACTCTTAAATTTAGCCATTGGACAGTATGATACATATACTCCTATAGAGTTAGTGCAATATATAAATACTATTGCTAGTAGTGGTAAAAGATTAAAATTAAGTTTAATGAAAGAAATTTTACATAATGATGAGATATTAAAAAAACATGAAGCTACTATCTTAAACGAGGTGTCTTTAGATCCATATTATTTTGCTAGAATCAAAGAAGGATTTAGACAAGTATTAAATGGAGGAACAGGTGCTGGATATACACCGTTAGAGTATAATCCTGCTGGTAAGACGGGAACAAGTGAATCTTTTTATGATAGCGATAATGATGGAATAAGCGATGTAAAAACGATTTCTATGTCGTATGCTATGTTTGCTCCAGTAGACAATCCTAAATATAGCATGGTTGTCTTATCTCCTCATGTATCACATACGAACTCTAAAGTAGAACATATTGCCTATATAAATAAACATATTGCTAAGGAAGTTTCAAAAATACTCTTTGAAAATTATTAATTGTTTGATATAATATGTTTGCTTGTAAAAGGAGGGAAGTATTATGGCTAAAAATGAAAATAGAGTTTATGTTACTTTAAGATGTAGTGAATGTAAACAAGAAAATTATATGGAACAAAAAAATAAGAAAAATACTACTGAAAAGTTGGAAAAAAATAAATTTTGTAAAAAATGTGGGAAAATGACTAAACATATTGAAAAGAAATAATTTGAGGTTAAAATGAAAGAAAGTTTATTAGCTTTAAAAAGAAAATTATTAAGTATAAAACCAATTGGGAATAGTTGCTTTTATGATAGAAGTAATGAGCATATCGTTAATTTAGAAAGTAATGTTGCTTTTGTAAAACAAAAAAACGATAAAGTGAATAACCCTATATTAAAAAAACAACGTAATTATAGAAATCAGGTGAAAAGAAAATGAATATTAATATTAATGATATTAAAAATGGAATGACGATTATTATTGATGGAAATTTGTGTTTAATTCAAGAATTCCAACATGTTAAACCAGGAAAAGGGCCAGCTTTTGTTAGAATTAAGTTGAAAAATTTAAGAACTGGTTCTATAGTGGAGAATACATATAATACTAATATTAAAGTCGAAAAAGCTCATGTTGATCGTAAGAAAATGCAATTTTTATATGCAACTGGAGATAATTATGTTTTTATGGATAATGAAACATATGAACAAGTTGAAATTCCTGGTTCTAAATTAGAAGAAGAAAAGAAATTCTTAAAAGAGAATTTGGAAATTGATATTTCTTATTATCAGGGGGAAATTATTGGGATAACTTTGCCGGAGAAGATTGAATTTGAAGTAACAGAAACTTTTGATGCGACAAAAGGAAATACTACCAATAATGCAATGAAAGATGCAACTATTGAAACTGGTTATGTAATTAAAGTTCCATTATTTATTTCGCAAGGAGAAAAAATTATAGTTTCAACAAAGGACGGTAAATATAATTCTCGTGCTTAATTAAGAGTGTTTTGAGACACTTTTTTATTTTGCGTTTTTGTTTGACAAAAAGTCCAGAGGGAATTATTATTAAATTGTATAAAGTAGGAGAGTGCATATCTATGAAAAACATTGATAAGAAAAAATTAGTAATTATTCTTAGTGTGGTCGTTTTATTAACAGCAACAGCTATTTCTTATGCTTATTT
>CALVQP010000066.1 GCA_944358225.1 uncultured Bacilli bacterium | reverse complement strand
TCGTCTGTATGAACCAACAAATGGAACCATTACTATTAATGGGATTAACATTAAGGATTATAAAATTGATACCATTCGTAAAAACATTGTTTTTTTATCTCAAAAAGAAGGATTATTTACCGATACCATTTATAATAATATAGTTTTAGATAAAAGTATTAGTTTCAAAAAACTAAAAGATATAGCTTCTGTTTGCGCACTTGAGGATATTTTAAAAAATAAGCCCTTAAGATATGAAACCTTAATTGGTGATAATCTTAATAATCTCTCTGGTGGGGAACGGCAAAGAATTATTTTAGCTAGAGCTTTAGTCAAAAATGCTTCTATAATTATCCTTGATGAAGTACTAAGTGAAGTAAATATAACTTTAGAAAAACAGATAATTCAAAATATTATTACTTATTTTCCTAAAACTACACTTATCTACATTTCCCACAAAGATTTTGATGTTTTTGATAAAACTATTTATATAAAGGAGCATTGTGAAAAGTTACTATGAATTTAATCATCAAAATCTTTTAAATATTAAACCCAATATTTTCTTAAGCATTCAAACGTTACTAATATCTTTTATTCTAATTATTACAATCTTTAGTTTCAATTATGAAGTAAAAAAAATTTATGCTACAAAAATATATGTTTCTTGTCAGAATAATAATTGTCAGTACTATTTATACTGTGATAGTAGCGTTACCCAGCAAGTTCTTAAAACAAATACTTTAATCATTCAAAATAAAAACTACCCTTATAAAGTTATTTCTTTAGGAGAACTTCAACAAAATGAACATAATCAAAATAATTATCAATTAATTGCTATAAAGTTGTCATTAGCTGCTAAATATCAAAAAAACAACTTATTAATTAATACCAATATTATTTTAAGTAAAGAAAAGTTAATAACCAAAATCAAAAATACTATTTTTTAAAAAAGGAGGGAATTATAGAAGTTTTAAATAGCAACCAATTACAAAAAATTAATGGAGGAGCCTTATCTACGGCAGCAATATGTGGAATTGCTGCCGGGGTAGTCTTCCTAATTGGCATTTTAGATGGCATTTTTCGCCCTTTAAGCTGTCATAAATAGAAAGGAGAAAGCATGAAACTTAACGATGAAGAATTAGTTTTAATTAAAGGCGGAGAGTTAAAAATAACAAGCGCGCTACTTACTTCAGTATCCAAAGTAATCGATGCTTTAATGGAAGTAGGGCGTAGTTTAGGAACTACTATTAGAATGATGTATAGTAATCGCTCATGTTAAAAAAAATAAAAGCTAAGTCATATTTCAAAGCTATAATAATTATTTTAATTCTGCCTTTTATCTTAGAGTGCTTAAACCTACTTATTCAAATGCTCTTTTCTTTAGGTAAATTATGTGGCTTAAAAATAGTTTGTCTAATTACAACTTATTTATAATAGAAAATCGTATTTAAAGCCTGTATTTCCTGCAAAAAAAACGCTAAAGAGGCACTATTTTTTCTTGCACTATAAAAGTACTAGTGTTATAATCAAGGAGTGATGAAGGGAGGGTAAGTAGTATGACTAAAGTTAATGTAAAAGATGGAAATATTGATATTGCACTTAAGAAATTTAAAACCCAAGTTGCAAGAAGCGGTGTCCCTTCAGAAATCAAAAAAAGAAAATTCTATAAAAAACCAGGAATCGTAAAAAGAGAAGAATTAGAAAAAAATATAAAAAATTCGCGTAAAAAAAATAAGAAAAGTAGAAAAGAATACTAAAAGAGGATAAATCATGTATAATCAAATTGAAAACGATTTAAAAACAGCTATGAAAGCTGCTGATAAATTTAAAGTATCAGTGTTAAGAATGTTAAAAAGTAATTTGCAAGCCGAGAAAATTAATAAAAAGTGCGATTTAACAGAGGCAGAAGTAATCAGTGTCATTAAAAAGCAAGTAAAAGTTCGTAAGGCTTCTAAAGAAGAATATCTAAAATACAATCGTCAAGATTTAGCCGATTCTTTAGAACAAGAAATAGCAATTTTAAAAAAATATTTACCTGAAGAATTAACCAAAGAGGAACTTGATACTATAATTGATGAAGTCTTTGCCACTGTAAAACCGCAAAGTATTAAAGATATGAAGAAGGTAATGCAAGTTATAACTCCTTTAGTATCTTCACGTGCCGATATGGGCGACGTTAGTAAAAAAATCAAAGAAAAATTAGCAAATTAGATACTTAAAAGTATCTTTTTTTCATAAAATTCTTTAGGTGATTAGATGAAACTTATTGATAATATTCGAAGTTTCTTGTATGACAAAGATTACTTTGTTAATATATTTGAAAATTATGTTCATGTTTT
This sequence comes from uncultured Bacilli bacterium, assembly GCA_944358225.1. Lineage (GTDB taxonomy): Bacteria > Bacillota_I > Bacilli_A > RF39 > UBA660 > HGM10766. The sequence continues at coordinate 2,742 of CALVQP010000066.1, read as the reverse complement.
CAATTATTTAAATCTATTCCACTTTTCTAATACAGAAATTACTTTAAAATTAGAAAAATTTACTTTAAAAATTAAAGGTGCCAACTTAAGTATTAGTAAAATGATGGAAAAAGAAATACTAATTGAAGGTATAATTGAAAACGTAGAATTTATTCGATGAAAAATATTACCAAAAGCCTAAAAAAACATGAAGTAGAAATTTGTATTCAAGGAGCTTTTATCAATCATCTGATCATTCGTCTTTCTAAAATGCCAATTACTCTTCATCACATAAAATATGATCAAAATAAGCTTAAATTTATAACTAACATTGATAACGTCAAAATCTTAAAAAAAGAATGTCGTGGTTACAAAATTAAAATTACTAGTGAAACAGGCCTATATAAAATAAAAACTTTAATCCGAAAAAATCACATATTCTTAATATGTTTACTTGTGGCCTTAATACTATTTTGGCTATTAAAAAATACTATTGTCAGTGTTGAGGTGATTCATTCTGACAAAAAGGTCCGTCAATTAGTAACTGAAGAACTAGAAAATTATAATATAAAAAGATTAACATTTAAAAAAGATTATCAAACTTTACAAAAAATAAAAAATAAAATTTTAGCCAAATATCCTGATAAATTAGAGTGGCTTGAAATAGAAAATGTCGGAATGACTTATAAAGTCAAAGTAGAAGAGCGTATTTTAACCAAAATAAAAGAAGATGATGGCTATTGCCATATCGTTGCCACCAAAAATAGTATTATTACCAAAATAACTAATTCTTTAGGGGAACAAATCAAAACAAGCGGGGATTATGTTTCTAAAGGGGATATTATTGTATCAGGTGATATTTTAGTTGGTGAAGAAGTAAAAGAAAGCCTTTGTGCCAAAGGGGAAGCATATGGAGAAGTTTGGTATACTGTTAAAGTTAATATTCCTTTAACCTATGAAGAAAAGCAAAAAACAGGTAAAATGCGGTATAATCTAAAGTATAAGAATTCTAAAGAAGAAAAATCTATTTTAAAACCACGATTTAAAAATTATATATCACAAGATAATAAACTATTTAGTTTATTTAATACGAGTTTTTATCTAGAAAAACAATATGAAGTTACGAAAAAAACTAAAACATATACGCAAAAAGAAGCTTTAGAGCAAGCTATTAATAAAGCTAAAGAAAAAATCCAGTTACAATTAAATGACAAAGAACGTATATTAACACAAAAAGTTTTGAAAATTAGTGAAAATAATAGTACAATGGATGTAGAGATTTTTGTGGCTGTAGAAGAAAAAATATCTAAGATAGAACATTACACTGCAGAACAAAATAATAATCCAGAAATGAAAGGTGTAACATGATAGAAAATACCCTTAATAAAACATTTATGTCCGTATGGCCAATGTTAACGATTTTTTTAGTAGTCATCATTTCTATAAGATTAGCCTATATTCTTATAAACAAAGAAAAATTTGTTTTTTATAAAGAATTTTTAGGTTTAATATTTATAGTTTATATTTTAATGCTATTTGAATTGGTTACGAATCGTGACTTAGGGGGTAGTGGTATTAATATAGTCCCTTTTCAAGAAATTTCACGTTACAATATTCATAGTGAATATTTTAAATATAATGTTATTGGTAACTTAGTAATGTTTTTACCATTTGGTTATTTTGTCTCACGTTATATTAAAGCCAAAAAAATCCTTCATATTTTCTCGTTGTCGGCTCTTGCTTCTTTAACTATTGAATTTGTCCAATTACAAATTGGGCGAGCTTTTGATATTGATGATATAATCCTTAATATTGTTGGAGGAATTTGTGGTTTTTTATTATATATAGGATTAAATGCTATTTCGAAACATTTACCTTCTATATTCCAAAAAGAAATAGTCTATAATATTGTTTGTATCATTATCGTCGTATTAATTGGTTATTATCTTATATCTAGTAAAGCATTAGGGTGGTTTTCATGAATAAATTTCAAATAACTGATGAATATGGTTATCAAGAATATTCTTATTTAAATGATCTTTTAAATTATGCTTTAAAGAAAGTCTTAAAAATTAATAATGCTATATTTGATATAATATTTGTTGATGAAGAGTATATTAAAAATTTAAATAACGAGTATCGCCACATCAACAAGGTTACAGATGTAATTTCTTTTGCCTTTGAAGATAATGGGAAAATAGTGTATAATGACACTAGATTACTCGGAGAAATATATATATGTATTCCTCGTATGAAAGAACAAGCTTTGGAATATCAACATAGTGAAAAAAGAGAACTGGCTTTTTTATGTATTCATGGCTTACTACATTTATTAGGTTATGATCACATGACTAAAGACGAAGAAACAGAAATGTTTGCATTACAGGAGTTGATTTTAGATGGCGCAAATATCCAGAGATGAATTGAAAAAGAAAGGATTTAAACGATTTTTAAGTAGTTTTAAATATTCTTTGCAAGGATTAAAGTATGCTTATAAAAATGAGCAAAGTATGTTAATCCATTTTATTGCGACACTATTAATAGTAATATTAGGTTTTCTTTTAAACATTTCTTTAACTGAATGGGCAATAGCCTTAATAGCCATAGGTGTTACTTTAGCTGCCGAACTTATTAATACGGCCATTGAGGCAGCTGTTGATCTAATTACTTTAGAAATTCATCCTTTAGCTAAAGTTGCTAAAGATTGTGGTTCAGCCGCAACATTTGTATTTTCAATGCTAACGGCAGTTATAGCTTTGATAA
>CALVQP010000065.1 GCA_944358225.1 uncultured Bacilli bacterium | reverse complement strand
CCTATATTAAATGTCGAAGAAAATATCACTTTGCCCTTAGAGTTAGACAATCGTCAAGTTGATCAAGAAAAGTTAGAAGAATTACTAAAAATTCTTGGTTTAGAAAACAGAAAAAAACATTTGCCTAATGAATTATCTGGTGGTCAGCAGCAAAGAGTCTCAATAGGACGAGCTTTAATTACTAATCCGTCAGTCATATTAGCTGATGAGCCAACTGGAAACTTAGATTCCCGCGCGAGCGATGAAATAGTTTATTTACTAAAAAAATCTAATAAAGAATATAAACAAACCGTAATTATGATTACTCACAATATGGAAATAGCTAAAATGGCTGATCGAATCATTAAGATAGAAGACGGAAAAATTGTTAAGGAGGATTAAAGATGAACTTACTTAACAAATTAACTATCAAAAATTTAAAATTAAATAAAAAAAGAACAATTGTCACTATTATCGGAATTATCTTATCTGTTGCTTTAATTACGGCTGTTGCTTCCATTTATTCCAGTGGAATTAAATCACTAATAAATTTTGAAACGCAAGAAAAAGGAAATTTTCATGTTGCCTTTTATGACGTAGCATTTGAGGATCTTGACGAGTTTGAAAATAATAGAGCCATTGAAAAGTTAAATTTCACAAAAAATATTGGTTATGCTAAAATTGATTCGCAAAATGAATATAAACCATATGCCTATATTAAAGCTTTTACTGCTGATTCTTTAAAAAATTTATCGGTTAAACTTACTTCTGGTAGATTACCTAAAAATGATAAAGAAATTGTTATTCCTACTCATCTAAAAACCAATGGTCGTCTAGATTTAAGTGTTGGCGATGAGATAACCTTAGATGTTGGTAATCGTGTAAATAACAATAATGAGCCGTTAAATCAAACTAATACCTATGAAGTTAATGAAGATGAAAAAACGCCGGCAGAAAAAATAATTGATCCAACTAGCAAAACCTATAAAATAGTTGGTATTATAGAGCGTCCAGCAAGTAATATAGAAGATTATTCTGCTCCTGGCTACACATTTATAACTTATCTTGACAACAAAGAATTAAGTGGCACTTTAGATGTATACGCACGATTTACCAAAGATGGTACCAAAAATGTTTATAATATTACGGCTAGTATCCTAGGTATTGACGAAGAAATATTTACTAAAGCCTACATGCCCAATACTCCTATAAGCGCTGATGAGTTTAAAAAGATTGATGAACAGTTAAATAAAGCCAAGTACGATATTAATCTTAATAGCTATTTAATTTCTTTAGAAACTAATCCGCTAGATAGTAATAGTGGTTTTAAAGAATTAGGAGTTGTAGCAGGTATTATAATCGGAATAATCGTTTTTACTTCCGTATTTTGTATAAAAAACAGTTTTGACATTTCCATAACAGAAAAAATAAAACAATATGGTATGTTAAAAAGTGTTGGTGCTACTAAAAAACAAATTAGAAAAAATGTTTTTTACGAAGCTTCCATACTAGGCTTAATAGGTATTCCTTTAGGAATAGTATTAGGACTTTTAGCCTCTTTTATTCTAATTATCATTAGTAACTATTATATAAAAGATATGTTAGCATCTGGTTTAAAACTTTATTTTTCCTTTTCTCTTTTATCTATCATAATTGCCATAGTCTTAGGAATAATAACGCTTTATTTTTCGGCCTTCCAAAGTGCTAAAAGAGCAGCAAACATTTCTTTAATCGATTCCATAAGAAATAGTTCTAATATTAAAATCAATTCTAAAAATATTAAATCACCAAAAATAATCAAAAGACTTTTTAGAATGGGTGGAGAAATATCTTATAAAAATTTAAAAAGAAATAAAAAGAAATATCGAACGACAATTATTTCTATTATCGTGTCAGTATTAGTTTTTATTGCTTTATCTAGCTTTATGAATATGGCTTTTGATACCGTCGAAAATGAACTAAAGCTAAGTGATTATAATTTGTTACTTTCAGCAAACGATTATAAAGAAGAAACTTATCAAAAATTTATCGAAACAACTAAATTTGATAACATTAATGATTATGCTATCTTAAGACAAAGTGATTTAAAAACTAAAGAAAATTACTACAATCAAAAATATATTGATTATCTTAACTTAGAATTTGATCCGGAAATAGATAATTATATCAGCATAATGGTCTTGGGAAAAGAGCAATATAATAAATATATTTCCTCATTAGGACTAAAATATGATGATATCAAAGACCAAGCTATCTTATCAGATTATTCAGTAGTTACTAAGTATGATGAAGAAAAAGACAAATTTATAAGTGACTATATGCGTATTTATGATTTAGAGGCTAATGATACAATTAGTGGAACCTTAACTAACGATGAAAATATTGATTTAAAGATTGGTTTAGTTACGGAAAAAGTGCCATTTGGTCTTAAAAATATCGATGGTGCCAAATTAATTATCAGTGATGAACTGTTTGATCAAATTACTACTAGCAATGTTATTGAAATATGTTATAAATCAAATGATGCTAATAAATTACAAGATGAAATTGACACATATTTAAAAGGCGAAGATTACTATTTAAATAATTCTGAAGAAAATGCTAAAATGATGAGTAATTTATTTACTTTAATAGGTATATTCTTATATGGGTTTATCATTGTAATTTCCTTAATTGGGATAACTAATATATTCAATACTATCACTACTAATATGCATCTTCGTGCTCAGGAATTTGCTATGTTAAAATCCATTGGAATGACTAAAAAAGAATTTAATAGAATGATTAAATTAGAAAGTTTATTTATGGGGCTAAAAGCCTTAATAATTGGTATTCCAATTGGCTTAGTCTTATCATATATAATTTATCATTTCTTAGTAGGAGAATCTGGTCTACCGTATAAATTACCATTACTCGCCATAATTATTTCTATTGCTGTTGTATTTATCTTGATTTTTATAATCATGAAGTATTCTATAAATAAAATTAACAAACAAAATATTATAGAAACTATTCGAAATGATAACATTTAAAGGAAAATATTTTCCTTTTTTTGTTATACTTAAATTAATAAAGGAGGACTTATGAATATTTTATTAGTTGAAGATAATGAAAGTATTAGAAAAAGTTTAAAATACTCTTTAGAAACTCAAAATTATAATGTTGTAGATTGTAAAGATGTAGCTAACACTATCGAGTATTTAAATAATGATCTCAAAATAGATTTAACTATTATTGACATATCTTTACCCGATGGTAATGGTTTTGATCTATATCAAAATTTCATAAAAGATAAAAATATACCTACAATATTTTTAACAGTCAGAGATAGTGAAGAAGATGTTGTTAAGGGTTTAGAACTTGGAGTAGAAGATTATATGACAAAGCCATTTTCTACTAAAGAATTATTAGCACGTATTAAAAGAAATATTATGAAAAATAAAAATGAATCTATTATCACAATTGATGATATTAGTTTTGATTTTGATAAAATGGAAGTTAGAAAAAATTGCCAATTAGTTTTATTAACAAGGCTAGAATTAAAAATATTATATTTACTATTTACTAATTTAAATCGAGTTGTTAGAAGAGATTATATTTTAGAAAAAATATGGGAATGGACAGGTAACGATGTTAATGATAATACTTTAACAGTTTATTTAAAAAGAATTAGAGAAAAATTAGGTACAGATATTATTATAACTATCAAAGGAATAGGATATAGAATTGATGAAACTAGAAAATAAAGAACACTTAAAAAAATTTTTACTTATTTCTTTAATTCCCATTTTCACTTTTTTAATTATTGGCAATATATTTTTTGGCTATCAATATCACATTTATACTAAAAATTATAATAATAAAATTAATTCAATAATTAATTTAATAGAAAATACATACCCTAATATTGATCCAAATGAACTAATTGAAATTTTAAATACAAAAGAAACTTTTAATACTGATAATTTTTTAAAATATGGTATTGATATAAATAAAGAATCTTTAATTTCAGAAAATGAGCATGCTTTTAAAACTTTTATTATTTTTTATAATATTATAATTATAGCTTCCTTTTTAAGTATTATACTTCTTTATCTAAAACATGAAAAAAAATTAGATCTGGAAATAAAAAAAATAGTAAGATGTATTGAAAAAATTAATAAAAAAAATTATTCTATCGATATTTCTGATAATGGTGAAGATATATTATCTATCTTAAAAAATGAAATTTATAAAACAACAATTATGTTAAAAGAAGCCGCTGAAAATTCTAAACAAGATAAGGTTAAATTAAAAGAAGCTTTGTCTGATATATCTCATCAGTTAAAAACTCCTTTAACTTCTATTAATATAATGTTAGATAATATTTTAGATAATCCCAATATGGATAATAAAACTAAAACTGAGTTTATTCAAAATATTAAACGAGAAATTATAAATATTAACTTTTTAATTCAAGAAATACTAAAACTATCTAAATTTGATGCCAACGTTATAGAATTTGCTAATAAACAAGTATATGTAAGTGATATTATCAATCTGGCCATTTCTAATGTGGAAATGTTAGCAGAAATTAAAAATGTAAATATAGAGTTTGAAAAAAATAGTAACGGCAAAATAATATGTGATTTAAAATGGCAAGCTGAAGCTATTGCTAATGTTTTAAAAAACTGTTTAGAACATTCTCCAAATAACTCTACTATTACAATTAAAATTGATTATAATAAAATATATAACAAAATAACTATTATCGACCATGGAGACGGAATAGATAAAAAAGATTTACCTCATATTTTTAAAAGATATTATAAAGCCAAAAATTCTTCGAAAGAAAGCGTAGGAATTGGTCTTTCTTTAGCTAAGAGTATTATTAATAAAAATAATGGTACAATAAATGTTGAGTCTAAAAAGGGGGAATATACAATCTTTGTTATCAAATATTATATATAATTTTTAATTATAATTATAACTTTATTTCCATTAAGATAAACTAGTTCTTTAATCACTTTATATTTTTCTTGTTCTTTCATCTTAATTCTACCTTTTCCATTTGTGTCGCCGCAGTGACACATTATATAACAGTAAGTCATTTTTGCAATTTAACACTTAAGACATTATCATAAATTAATCATAATATAGTGTCAAGTGATTAGTTTTATTTGTTAATCCTTTTTTAAAATGTATACGCATCATTAGTTAAAATGTATATAAACTTGTGTTGTATAATATCTCTT
>CALVQP010000064.1 GCA_944358225.1 uncultured Bacilli bacterium | reverse complement strand
TTTAACATCTTTACCAAAATATTCATAAACTTCCTTGGATCTTTTACAATAGGATGGTTCAATGCTCCCAATACATTTTCCCCGCTGGTAATTTGGATAATATTTTTGTTGCATAATTTCCACTGGGTTTTCACATGTTTTATACCAATCAAAAAATAATATTTCTTTTTTATTTTTCGGAAGCATAATATCAGGATTATATCTTAATAAATTTTCTAATGTTGTAGTTCCACTTTTGTTAAAACCAACACATAAAAAGTCTATTTTGAATGGTTTCATTATTAAACTCCTTTATAAATATTTTTCTATTTTGGTTATAAGATCATTCATTACTTCAGGTAACGGTTTAGTATTATCAACGATTATTTCAGGATTAGTAGGTTCTTCAAAAGGACTTGAAATACCTGTAAAATCTTTAATTATTCCTTGGCGAGCTTTATCATAAATATGTTTAATGTCACGTTTAATACATACATCAAGAGGAGTTTTAATATATATTTCTACAAAATTATCGCCAATAATTTTTCTTGCTTGTTCACGATTTTTTTGTAAAGGAGATATAAATGAAGTAATGCAAATTAATCCGGCATCATTTAGTAATTTGGCCACTTCACTTACTCTTCTTAAATTCTCAGCTCGATCATTTAAAGAAAAACCTAAATCTTGATTAAGTCCTAAACGAATATTATCACCATCTAAAAGCATTGTATGTTTTTTTAAGGTTACTAAATATTTTTCTAATTCATTAGCAATTGTACTTTTACCACTAGCAGACAAGCCTGTAAGCCAAAAAGTAACTGGTTTTTGATTTTTCATTTCTGAACGTTTGCTTCGGTCAATTGTTAAATTTTGCGCGTAAATATATTTAGAATTTAATTGACTTTTAATAATTCCTGCCGCAGATGTTTGATTAGATAATGGATTGATTAAAATAAATCGTCCTAGATTTTGATTTTTAGAAAACAGATCACAAACTATTTTTTCTTGTAAAAGAATATCACAATTAAAAATTGCATTTTTATCAATGGTTGAAACGGATTTTTTAGTATCTGTATTTATATCATATAAATAATTTATATTGGTAATAGTTACATTTACAATTTTAGTATTTATTTTAAGAAGATAAGTTTGATTTAAATTTAAAGCTTCATCATCAGTCCATAACAGGTCACATGAAAACATATTTCCATAAATAAAAGTATCTTTTTTTACCAAAAAATCGCCTCTTGATAAATCAATTTCACGATCTAATTGCAAGGTTATTTGCATATCCTTACTTGCTTGTTCTACTTGTTTGTCTGGTGCGTATAATTTAATTATTTTCACTTTTTGATGACTGGGAAGACTTAAAAGTTCATCGCCATTTTTAACTTGACCACTTATAACAGGTCCTTGATAGCCGCGAAAATTAGAATTAGGACGACTTACTCTTTGAACATTAAAGCAAAAATCTTGGAATAAACTTTTAGTATTTACATCGATTTTTTCTAAAGTGGTTAAAAAATCATCTTTTTTATACCAAGGCATTTTTGGAGATGGTTTATTTAAGTTTTCTCCAGCTTTAGCAGAGATAGGAATAATATTATAAGAGCTTATATCTAATTTTTTTAAGTATGTTATAAGTAAATTTTGGACTTTTAAAAATTCTTGTTTTTTATAATTAACTAAATCCATTTTATTGACAACAAAAATAAAATCTTTAATTCCGAACATATGACAGATATGTAAATGTCTTTTAGTTTGACTTAATAAAGGATTTGTAACATCAATAAGAATTACTGCCACTTGAGAATTAGAAGCACCTACAGCCATATTTCGTGTATATTCTTCGTGTCCAGGTGCATCAGCGATAATAAAGCTACGCTTGTTTGTATTAAAATACCGATAAGCTACATCAATTGTAATCTTTTGCTTTCTTTCATCGTTAAGTCCATCTAATAATAAAGAATAATCAAGTTCTTCTTGAGATTTTTTGCTTTCTTGAATTAAGTTGTCTTTTTGATCCAAGTAAATGCAATTACAGTTATATAACAAATGTCCAATTAATGTCGATTTACCATCATCTACGCTACCACATACGAGGATCTTTAATAAATCTTTCATTTAAAAATAGCCCTCCCTTTTTCTTTGCTCCATACTCGTATTTTTTTCATGATCAATAACTCGACTTATACGCTCTGAGTATTTAGCTTCCAAAGTTTCTTTAATTATTTCATCTAAAGTAGTAGCATTAGATTTAAAGGCTCCCGTTAAGGGATAACACCCTAAAGTTCGAAAACGCACTGTTTCTTGAACTATTTTTTCACCAGGAAGAAGCTTAAAACGTTCATCATCGACCATAATTAAATTGCCATTTCTTTTTACAACAGGCCTTTTTTTAGCATAATATAGCGGAACTACTTCAATGTTTTCACGTTTAATATATTGCCAAATGTCTTTTTCAGTCCAATTTGATAAAGGAAAAACACGAATAGACTCATTATCGTTTATTCTCGTATTATAAAGATTCCAAAATTCACAACGTTGTTTTTTAGGATTCCAACTATGATTTTTATCGCGAAAGGAAAAAATGCGTTCTTTGGCTCTTGATTTTTCTTCATCTCTTCGAGCTCCCCCAAAAGCTGCTGTAAATTTATATTTATCCAAAGCTTGTTTTAAAGCTTGAGTTTTCATTATATCAGTATATGCTGAACTATGATCAAAAGGATTAATATTATTTTTAAGGCCTTCTTCGTTAGTATAAACTATCATATTTATTCCGTATTTTGCCGAAATTTTGTCGCGAAATTCAATCATTTCTTTAAATTTCCAAGTTGTATCAATATGCAAAAAAGGAAATGGTGGTTTTTCCGGATAAAAGGCTTTTAAAGCTAAATGGAGCATCACACTACTATCTTTACCAACGGAATATAACATAACCGGATTGCTACACTCTTCTACCACTTCCCTAATAATATAAATTGCTTCAGCTTCTAATCTATCTAAATGATCCACTTTTTTCCTCCTTTTTATCAAGACCTAATATACCTATAAATATAGGTAAAGTCGTAAAAATACAATAAACAAATCTAAATACTCCTGAAACAGAAGATGCTAATATAGTAAACCAAACACTTAACACTGGTAAAAATACCAAGAAATAGGAATTATTTTTTTTATATATTGCATAAGTTAAACACAATATTATTAACCAAAAATTAAAACCAATAGTCAAAAAAATAGGTAGATTTCGGTCATTTATAGCATTTACAATTCTTTTAATTATTTTAAATTCTTTAATTGGTTTAGTTTCTAAGCCTAAATCTTTACTTATAACTACTACTTTTTCATTAGGATTATGCGCTTTTAGGAGCGTAATTGGAGTTTGTTCAATATTAGTTATGATAAGCATTCCCCGATCCTTAGCAAACGCATAGTAATATCCCACGTTATTTGCTAAAAAGGCGTTAATATATGTAACTGGATATTTTAAAGCATTAGTAGCCCAAATATTAATAAAGTCTTTAACGTGATTATGAAAATAATCTTGATCTAAGTTTTGCCGGACATCATCTGCAGATTGAGGGGTATACAACGGTCCTATATTATCCCTTTTAAAGAAATTATTTATTTGTTTAGATTCTTCAGAAGTAAGATTTTTGTAACTATCTACTCTAGCTAGTTGTTGCAGTGGAACTGCTAAAGCTTCTTTAATGGCTGTTGGTTGAGCATTGATAGCAGGAAAAATTATATTTTTACAGCCAATAAATATTAAAAAGATACTTAAAAATGCGAACAAAATATTTTTTCGATAACTTTTATAATAAATAATTAAAATTATCATAGTGATTAAAATAGCATAAAAACCATTTTGTCTTAACAAAGATACAGCAGTACCAATTAAAACCATAAGGATTAAATATCTTTTTTGAGTGATTTTTTGAGGGGTTAATACTAAATTTAGTATTAAAATCACCAGCCAATTTATACAGGCGGCAAATAAAACATCTTTGTACATAGTGATAGAATACATCGCATGCATAGGATATAAAGCATAAAATAAAACCATAAAACAAATTAAAAATTTATTAACATGGTGTTTTTGTAAAAAATAGGCACTGTATGCATAAGTAAAAGATAGAAATAACATCTGACAAATTGTATATAATACTACTCCTAACTCGTTGGTACCGTTAATTAAATTTCCAAGATGAAAAAAAACATAAATAATTCCAGTATAGAAAACGGGATGGTGATCTTTAAGTAAAGAAATATTTAAAGCCTGAGCAATTTGATCTAGGGTATCTCTTTGAATTAATCCAGGATAATACTGTAAAAAATAAGGAATCCAACTTATTAGAATGATCCCCCAAAATAGTAATAACCTTTTATATGTTGGTTTTTTAACAGACTGTGATTTAAACATTTTATCAAAAAGGATAAAAATAGTATTTATGATAAAAGTTAAGAAAAATGTAACAGTTATAAAAATTAATATCACCAAAATTAGTTGCCTAATATTTATGGGTAAAAAAGTATCATAATGGATAATATTATATCCTATTAATTGAGATAGAACTACTAAGATGGAAAACATTAAACTAAAACCTAATCTTCGTTTTTCGAAAGCCTTTTTAAAAAATTTATTTTTCTTCATGATAAACCTCTTCGGTATTTACATTCCAAATGTCGTCAATAGTTTTACTTTTATCTAATAAGTGGTCAATAGCATACATGGCTGTAAGCATTGAATGGTCCATATTATTGTAACGATGTTGCCCATTTCGACCAATACAATATAAATTGGTAAAGTTCTTTAAATAATTTTTAACTATCTCAAAATCTTTATAACTTCCAAAATAAGCAGGATATGCTTTTTTGACTTTAGTAACCGTACTACTCAAAATATTATTCAACTTAACAAAACCTAATTTTACTAATTCTTTTTTAGCAACTTCTTGCCACTGTTTTGTACTTCGTTTAAATCTTTCATCGTTTTCATCACAAAAATATTCTAAATTAATAAACATAGTATTTTTAAAATCTTTGACTAGATATGGACTCCAATTATTTAGTATTTGAATACGTCCTACTTCAAGATCTTTTTCATGAATATATAACCAACAATCAGGAATTCTACTTTTGTAAGTTTTTATATCTGTATTATTTTTTAATTCTAATTTTTTGACTAATATAGAAACATTGACAAAGGCGCGATATGGCAATAAACTGGTTATTTTTAAAATGTTATGATCCGGTTGTGACATTTTATTTGTTAAAGTTTGCACATCAATGCTACTAAAAAAGATATCTCCTTTTATATTTATAATTTTATTATTATTAAGAAAATCAATGCTTAATATTTTATTATTTT
>CALVQP010000063.1 GCA_944358225.1 uncultured Bacilli bacterium | reverse complement strand
TAATTAACATCTTTATTAATATAATTATTTAAAGAAATTATTTTAGAAGCGTCTAAAGCATTCTCGGTTTGAGTGATGTTTTTATATTTGGCAACTTCTTCCACAACGCTTTTGACTAAATTGGCTACTTCTTTAATAGGGCCAACGAATTTTTTGGTGGCAATATAAATAATATATTTGGGATCTTCTTCAGGGAATATACCAGCAAAAGATCGAATATAATCATATTCTCCGGTTAAGTATCCCCCACTTGGCGAAGCTATTTGCGCAGTTCCTGTTTTTCCCATAATGGAAACATTATTGGCTTGATAATACTTAGCATCTGTAAGTCCACTATACACTACATCATGCATCATCGATTTCATTTTGTCAGTAGTTTCTTTGCTAAAGACAGTGGCAACTTCTGTTCTTTTGCCTTCTTCAATAATTTCTCCAGTTTCGGAATCAACTATTTTACTAACAATGTATGGTTTTAACATAACTCCATCATTAGTAACTGTCGTTAAAGCTTGAATCATTTGAATAGGAGTAACTAAAATACCTTGGCCAAAAGCGGCATTAGCTACTTCAATATCATATTTAAAGCCAATTTTACCACTCATTTCTCCAGGTAAAGTAATTCCCGTAGGTGTTCCAAAACCTAATTTTTCATAATATTCACGAAGTTTAGCTCTTCCCAGTTTTTTAGCAAGCATGGTAGCAGCAGTATTGGAAGAATAAGAAAATCCAGTGTCATAACTAATTTGTCCCCAACCAACACCCCCGTTGAAGTCAACAACTTTATCATCACCGATATTTATTGTTCCCGATTGATAAGTTTCGCTACCATTATATAAGCCTTCTTCAATAGCTGACATAAAGGAAAATACTTTCATAGTAGATCCTGGTTCATAAGCATAGGAAACTAAAGGACTATAATAATTTTGAATGTTCTCTAGAGTGTTTAAGTTAAAGCTAGGATTGGAAGCACTAGCAACAATAGCTCCAGTTTTGGCATCAGCAATGGTGATACTCATCCAATCAGATGTATAGTTTTGCGAAATTTGATCAATAGAATTTTCTAAAAGAATTTGAATATTGTTATCAAGAGTTAAATAAATATCTTTGCCCGATACTGGCTCGTTTACAATTTCAGGAGTGTTTGGCATTTGATAACCGTTTAGATCTTTTTGATATTCTTTATAGCCATCTTTACCTTTTAAAATATCATTAAAATACTCTTCTATACCCATCTCACCATTAATTTCGCCATTTTCATCAGCTTTGGCATAGCCTATAGTATAAGAAGCAAAATCACCCATTTTGTAATATCTTTTTGAAGAAGATACAAAAGCTATGCCAGGTAATTCTAATTTTTCGATTTCTCCTTTAACTAATTCAGTTATGCCTCTACCTCCAGGACCCAACTCTACTTGGTAAGCATCTTTATTTAACAGTTCTAAAATCTTTTCTGTGGTCATATTGATAAGTGGTGAAAGTTTTTCCGCCGTCATTTGTTTGTCAACAACATGTTGAGGATTATTTTTATCCTCAGTTCTCTTATCACTTAAATAAGCAATGACAGTATAAGAATTAACGTTTTGTGCTAATATTTCGCCGGTAGTGTCATAAATAGTACCACGCGTTGCATATAAGGTTTCTTTTTGAGTATTACGATTGGAAGCAAAAGCTGCTAAATTAACACCATCAACTTTTTTAGCAGTAGCTACATATATAAAACGATATATAATTAGGCATAATAAAAGAACAATACAAATAACAAAATATTTATTAATTTTTATTGTATTATTCTTTTTTTTCATCGACTTCTCCTTTTAATTATCTGTTATTACTTTAATGTTATCATTATTATACGATAAGCCCTGTTCTTGTGCAACCTCTTGTAATTTATCCAAGGAAGCTAATTCATTAATTTTCATATTTAAACTTTCATTAATGCCTTCTTGGGTACTTATTTTTTCTTAGACTTGTTCTAATTCAATATTGGTCTGAGAAACCAAGGCTTTGGTAAAAACACTTACTAAAGGTGTAATTGCTAAAACAAAAGCAAATACAAAATAGATAAATTTTTCTCCTTTTAATAATTTTAAACGATGTCCTTTTTGTTTTTTCATATTACAACCTTTCTACAACTCTTAGTTTAGCACTTTTACTACGCGAATTTTCGTTTATTTCCTTGTCGCTTGGTAAAATTGGCTTTTTATTTATTAATTTTATTAATGGCTTATAGTTTTGGGGAATATCCGGAAGCCCTTTAACAACTTCATCTACTTCACTATATTTTTTAAAAATTTTTTTAACTATTTTATCTTCTAAAGAATGAAAAGTAATTACACAAATTCTACCATTTTCATTAAGTAATGATATCGCATCAGGCAAGACTTTTTCTAAGACATTTAATTCATCATTAACTTCAATTCTTAAAGCTTGAAATATTTTTCGTTCCGGATGATTTTTATAAAAATATGATGCTCCAACAGCATTTTTAATAATCTCGACTAATTCTAAAGTATCGGTTATTAATTTATTTTGACGATAAGTAATTATTTTTTGAGCAATTACTTTGGACATTTTTTCTTCACCGTAAGTAAAGAAAATTTTAGTTAACTCTTCTTTAGTATAATTATTAACAATATCTTTAGCACTAATTTTACTATCTTGATTCATGCGCATATCTAAAGTAGCGTTTTGCATGAAAGAAAATCCTCGATTTTTTTCATCAACTTGAGGTGATGAAAACCCTAAATCAAAAATTATGCCATCAACTTTATCTATATTATTTTGTTTTAATATTTCTTTCATATGAACAAAGTTACTATGAAATATTTGAAAGTTATCGGAAATGCTAGATAACTTTTCTAAAGAATAGTTTATTGCTGTTTTATCTGCATCAAAGGCGAATAAAAACCCATCTTTTAATTCTTTTAATATTTTTTGACTGTGACCTGCATATCCCATTGTGGCATCAACATACACGCCATTTTCTTTGATGTTCAAATTGTTTATTGTTTCATCTAGTAACACACTATAATGTTTCATTTTATAAGTCCACTTCCATGAAAAGATTTTCCGCGATATCTTCAAGTTTTTGCGCATTAGTATTTAAAAATTCTTCCCAAGCTTGTTTATCCCATATTTCTAAACGATCATTAGCTCCGATAATTACGCATTCTTTATTTAGTTTAGCATGAGTAATTAAGTGGGATGCAATATTAACACGACCTTGCTTATCAAGTTCGCATTCAGTGGCGGTAGAAAAGAAGGATCTAATAAATATTCTGGCATCTTTTTTGGTAAATGGGAGTGTGTTTAGTTTGTCCACTATCAAGTTCCAATTTTTTTGATCATAGACATATAGACAATTTTCTAAACCACGCGTAATAATAAAATTACTTCCTAATTCATTTCGGAATTTAGCAGGAATAATTAAACGGTTTTTTTCATCAAGACTATGTTGATATTGTCCCATGAACATTTTTATCCCCCACTTTCCTCCACAACGCACCACTGCTTAGTTATATAATACCTTATAGTAGTTTTTTTGTAAACAAACAATGATATTTTTTTCAAGACTTTTTTTGGCTATTGACACTTTTTTGTCAATAATTAATGGCAAATAAAAAAGTATTTTTGTCCCAAAATACTTATTTTTCTAAAGCTACTATTTTATTTAAAAAATTTTTACTTTTTAAATATAGTCCAGTATATCTATCATAATAAGTTTGTAAAAAGCGATTAATTTCATTTTTGGTCTTATTACTAATTTTTAAATCCGTAATCGAAGAAATATCTACATAATAATACATTCTTAACATTTTGATAGTTAAAGGACTTACAATTATTTCATCTGTTAAACAATTTTTACAAATATAACCTCCCACGTCCCCATCTATAGTAACAATTTGCGTGGTGTTTTGACATTTGCAACACGAATCTAAGTTTAGACCTACTCCTAAAAAATCTAATAATTTAGTTTCTAAGATATTGGTAAGGATTAAAGGATCTAGACCAGCATTTATTTTTAAAATTGTATTTATAAATAGATCATAAAGTTTATGACTAAGTTCGTGTTTGGCTATTTGCAAAATGAGTTCACTAATGTAACTAGCATAACTAACTAGTGTCAAATCTGTTTTTATATTTACCAACTCATCTATGATATCTACGCTTTTTAAAGTAGAGAGTTTATCTTTTTTATAATGAATTGTAAAAGTTCCATAAGTAAATTTAGTGCTAACTGCCCGCAGAGTGCTTTTAATACTTTTGGCACCGGTAGCAATAATACCAATTAGACCATAATCTTTAGTAATAACATTGATAATTTTACTTGTTTCTTTATAAGGTATTTCTTGAAGAATAAAACCCTCTACCTCTTTTAGCATACTTCTTACCTTCTTAATTTTTCTTTTTATATTCTAAATAATATTTAATTTTGCCAGTTTTTTTAAACATTTCCCAAGCTTCCTTTTTATCCATAGTACTCAATTCCCTTCTTAATACTATATTGAGCACTAATTAAAAAATTTATTCAAAATCTTTAAAACCTAATTCTTTTATATATTTTTCTTTATCTTTCCAATTAGGAATTACTTTGACAAACAGTTCTAAAAACACCTGTTTTTGAAGCAATGATTCGATGTCTTGACGAGCTAAGATTCCTACTTGTTTTAACATGTTTCCGTTTTTACCGATAATTATTTTTTTTAAAGAAGGTCGATCAACAATAATATCAACACTTACATTAATTATTTTAGGAGTTTCTTTATAATCAGTAGTTACACAAGTAATACTATGAGGCACTTCTTCTTCGGTTAAAAGCAATAATTTTTCACGCACGTATTCACTAATCATGAAACTAGTTGGATTACTAGTTAAATAATCATCTGCAAAATATTTTTGATTATCAGTTAAATAAGTGGAAATAACCTTAATTAGTCGAGCAGTGTTATCCTGTTTTAGTGCTGATGTAGGAACTATTTCTACGAAAGGATATTCGTCTTTGTATTCAGCTATTTTTTCAAGTATTTGATTTTTGTTTAACTTATCTATTTTATTTAGGACTAAGATGACCGGAATATCACTAGACTTTAAAACGTTCATTACGTAGCGATCACCTTCGCCTAAACACTGACTAGCATCGGCTAAAAATAAGATAACATCAACATCTTTAGATAAGGAAATAGCTTGTTTATTTAAAACTTTTCCTAATTTACTTTTAGGTTTATGGATTCCAGGGGTATCTACAAAAACTATTTGTAAATCCGGCTGATTATATACACCTTGAATAATATTACGGGTTGTTTGAGCCTTAGGCGATGTAATAGCAACTTTAGCATTTACTAGAGTATTTAAAAGAGTACTTTTTCCCACATTGGGTCTTCCTATTAAACTTACAAATCCACTTTTCATAAATACTTCCTTCCTGTTTGTATTTTATCATATTTTCTTTTTTTTAGACAATACAAAAACTATTAGTTTAATTCACCAATAGTTTAAAAGAAAATATGAATTACTTTTGGAACAAATATTATCAAAG
>CALVQP010000062.1 GCA_944358225.1 uncultured Bacilli bacterium | reverse complement strand
TATATTTTTTATAACTTTCTAACAACGATTGATTGGCACATTTCTCACAATACATTTTTTTATTACCAGTATTTCTAAGTTTTTTACCACAACATTTACACTGTTTGTATCCTTTTTTAAAGTTACCAATATACTGATTACCAATATTTTTAAACTCATTTACCTTGTAAACAATTTCACCCGAATCGTCTAACTGAACTTTAATATTTAAGTTATTAACTTTTTTGCTAGTAGAAATATATCCATTAACGTATAATTCATGTAACAATTCATTCCTTTTATCAGATGTGAGAGTAACATTAGCTAGTTTAAATGCTTCCGAAATCCCTTTAGTTGTTTTTTTATTAATCCATCCACCGCAATTCATATATCTAGCAAGTGCAAAGAATGTAAACATTAATTTCTTTTGTCGGTCATTTGGTAATGATTCAATTAATTTTAATTCATGCTCATAAATCGGTATATATTCTTGTTCTCTAAAATTCTTATCTGTGCTTTCGTTAAATAAAGAAGTGCATATTTTTAAAATTTTATTATGATATTTGTATTCTTGATAGTTATCTAAATCAAACTCCAAGAGTTTCTCTTTTACGATTTTAATTAATGACTCTATATTTATATCTTCAGACAAATAATATTTTGCAATCAATGTTATGAAATATCCCATAGATAATTCATTCGGCTTATTTTTTGAAACTAAAATTTCTCTGATATATTCTTTTTCATTCAATATGTACAGTGTTCATATCCTCCAATCTCTCGCAAATTAAATTTCCAATAGTGTCCCAACAAAATTGTTTGTTTCCATTATATCCGTAGGTGATGTCAAGAATAATATTTAAACGTTCGTCATCATTTGGACAAATATCCATTGCTTCTTCGTGAAATTTCTTATATAAGAATTTTCTGTTTTTATTAGATTCCCCTTTGTCAAAATGTTTTTGTGATTTATATTCTCTTATGCATTCACAATATTCCTGTTCTAGTTCTCTAAGTGCTTGTCTATGTTCTTCAGTACAACGCCTTTTAACTTTCAATTCGTTATAATCAAAAGTAGAATTTCTATGTAATTGAGATTTATATCCATCTAACTGACTTTCTACATATCTACAAATCTTATTCATCGAACAGCTTCCAGTGCCAACCGGCATTTTGAACTCATACCAAAATAAAAATTCTCTTTGTTCATCAGTTAATTTATCCTTGTTATCATATAAATCTTGAATAGAACAGTTATCATTACTTTCTTTTATGTATTTTTTATAATCACGCTTAGTTTCGTCATAAACATAAATCATAAAATATGGTTTTCTGTAAGCACAAATAGATTGTTTATATTTGTCGTCAGCGCAAGCTCCCATATTATACCAGTAACTAGGCATTGGTTTTGAAACTATTCCTTTTATTTTATCTAAAGTGTTTTGTTGATATAATTGACCACATTCTATCCTATATTCTAACTCTTTGTATTCTTTAGAATCTTTTTCAAAATGAGATTGTACCTCCATCATAGAAGTAATATAATTTGTTACAGTGCCGACATCGTTGCCCATTCCATTTTTATTGGTTTTTAACACTTCTTTTTCAGTAACTATTACTTTGGAAGTATTTCTTTGTACACATTCAATAGCAGGAAGAGTATTATATCTTCTTTTTAATACGGAATTGTTTGTTGAAAAATTCAAATCCGAATCAAAATCTTCGCCGTTCTCTGCCATACAGAAAGAGTCCCAACCATTAATAATCATTATAGTATCCATATATTGATACCAATATTTGCATTGTTCAGAACTATTTACTTTGCACATACGAATATTATTATGACTTGTCATAGGACTTCTAAATACGACAACTTCATCTTCATTTTTATCTATCCAAAACTTTGAATAACATTCACCAGCTTTTAATAATCCTGTAACTTCTAACCCACAAATTGATTGCATGAGTGCAAATGGATCTCCACTCGCAATCTGATAATTGCCATCTACAAATAATTTGCCAATTTTTGCATCGTTCATTTTTTTCTTAATAAATCTATGAACAGAATCTATTACATATGGGTCGCCAATCATATATTCACTTGTAAATAATGCACGTTGCCATGAATTTACATCTGCATTATCTGTGATTCCAAGAAACTTAATAGTAGAAGCGTAGTCTCCACACATTGCATCTTTAAGATACTGAATAGTTGGAGTACATAATTCTTCAATATCTTCATCCGTAAAATCATAAGACTGCAAATACTGATAATTTAGTTCACGTCTTTCTTCCAGAATATGAGGTGAAATCTTTGTTACTGAGAATCCATATCCACATTCTTTGTATGCGTTTATATAATCATCAATATTATCATAAGCACTCCATAATTTTAGAGAAGATTCAGTGATAATCATTTCACATTTACGAATATCCTGAATATTTCCCCAAATGTCTTCAATCATATAATTACCTTGATTATACTTTTCAATAAATTCGATGATTGGAAATGGATATAACATTCCTTTTAACCATGCATTTCTCAAACATACCCCACTAGGAGTATAGTCAATACCTAATGATTCACCAACACGTTTCATGTAATCAATAGTACAAAGATTAAAACCATCTGATACATTATTTTCTAATTCTTTATTTTTTATAATTTCTCTTAAAGGTTCATCAGATTCTACTCCATCGTCCAAAGAAATTACATCTGCGAAGTATTTGGTAATGCAATCTCTAACAACTAAAATACCGTTTGGACTACATATTGGTTGTGAAGCTGAACAGGTTAATGCTTTATATGCTTCATATTTTGCAGGTACAAGTGGAATGTTTTTATTTCTTTTACACTCGCACAATTTGTTCAATTCTTCTATATATTGAGAATTACAAAATAGAAGAGTATTATTTTTTAATCCACCAGTTGTTCCTACAAATCTGCGAAAGTTTACTCCATTTACAATTATACCTTTTTTACAAGTAGCTCGTCCAAAATCAGACTTTTTATCAATAACCACTTGCATAAATATTTGAGAAAAATCAATTTCCCCAATATCTTTCTTCAAAATTTTATTTGCTATTATACGAAATTCTTGAGCTTCAAAAAGTGAAATTAATTCTTGATACTTAAAAGCTTCTTTTTTTGAAATAGTCAAATTCCAATTAGAATATTTTAATTTGTTTGTTCCAATCTTAAAAATTTCGTATTGAGGCACGCTAATTCCAGCCATTTATCCTCCTTTATTTTATTTAATTTTAATAGTGTGAAATTTTTGAACTTGTATATATGTATGTTCTACTTATTATTTCTCCAAAACATATAATTTTGCGCCAACAAAACTAAATGTCTTTATTTTAACTACATATTATTTATTACTTAATATTTCTTCTTCAAATATGTCATTACCTTTGTCAAAACATTTCATCATATATTCATATCTACCCATATATTTATCCAATAAACCTTCTGAAAAAAGTGAAGATACGTATTTTAACATTACTGAATTGACTGTTTTGTAATTAGCTTGAAATTCAAAAGATTCTAATCCGTCAATTAAATCCAAAATATCAACAATATTATCTTTTAAATATAGAATAGTAGAGTATGTAGATTTTTCATAATCAAATGTTGCTAAAGCAATAATTGTATAACCATTGTGTAAATCAACTGAGATTATTGAATCTCCTATTTTTTCATATTTTAATCTTTTCTGCATCTTATAATTCCTTTCTTTTTAAAGTTTAATGTAGACATTGAGTATTTTTAGCAAAAATCAATTTTTTATTTTTAAATGATAAAATAATCATTCTTATGATAAAAATTAAAATTTACTAATAAATTCATAACTTATATAGAAAGTTTTTGATAAATCTAATTATTTGTTCTCTCTGATTTTTTTTAATCTTTCACTTGCAGCTTGTTTTTGTTCTTCACTCACTTTTCTTGGTGGCGATATTTTAAGGTATTTAATAGGAAGATGAGCATAAATAGAACCATCCTTATTTTCTGCAATTATTTTTACTTCATCAGGTTTCTTTTCATGTAGGCGTTTTATTTTATTAATCCATTTTCTTGAACAAAATGAAACTGCAATTGTTTTTTCATTATTTAGAAATTCAATAACATTTTCTATATTATTTTCAAATTTCAATTATTTTAATTCCTTGTTTTTTTATTATTAAGATTTTTTCTGCATATTTCATCAAAACGTATATCACTTGCAATTCTGGATGCCATATAAGACATTGTATTTGGATATGTTGTTTCAAAATCTGATGGATATATTTCTCCGCTAAAACGAGAGTAGTCTGTTTTATAGTTCTTTATGTAATTTGTTTCTGTCATTAATTAAAATTTTTCTCCTTTTCGATTATAATATTTTCGTTTATTGTTTTTCATAAGATTTCCCTTGTAAATGGTTATTTGGTTAGTGGTTATATATATTTATTCTCTTTTTAGGAATTCATATTTATTAAAAATATCAGTATCACGTATTTTATCTAAATAATCTTCACACTTATTTTTTTCATACATTCGCTCATATTTTTGATTTTCGGATATAACATACTTATATATATCAGTTATTTGTTTTTCTGTATATTTTTCCCTTTTTCCTTTTAATAATTGTTGATACATTTGAGCGAGTCTGCGTTTGTTGTTGGTTATTTCTTGATTATTTTTTATATAACGATATGACTTCTTGTATTCCTTTTGGTTATTAGCAAATGCTTCAACGTACTCCATATCACAATATCTTCCATAAATATTAGAAAGTGATTTAATGTTATTTTCTTCATCAACTACAAAATCCTTTTGCCGGTATACATATAATAATTTTTCTTTTTCTAATATCTTGTTGTATTCAATTGCAGATCTTTTTGATATACCAGTTTTTTTAGCAAGATAATCAATTGTAAAATTACCAATTATCCCATTCTTATATTCTCCATTTGAAAGATATACTGTTATATTCCAGTTGAGAGTACCAATAACAAATATGAAATATCTCAATAATGTAAAATTGTTGATATTCTTTATTCTGAATATTTGTTGCAATTCATTGAAATATATTTTTGTGAAACTTCCGCTTTCAGTATCAATCCATAAATTATGGCAGTCTAATATGTAATGCTTAGAAAATTCTTTTAGATTTACAATTATTCCTTTTTCATCTAACTCGTTTATTCCACACTTGATGTAATCTGTTATTTTATTTCTCTGTTGAGATACTTTACCTGTAAGATAATAAGCAAGTTGATTACAAGTGACACATTGTATTGATAATTGTGTTGGAACTGATAATTCCTGTAATAAGCAATAAGTGGTAAGAGCATAATCAGAATATTCTCGACTCTCGCTTATTGATTTTGGAATTAGGAGTGTAATAGACTCTTTATCTTCGTTTTTAATAGTAAAATCACATCCTTTCGTAGTTGATAAAATCCTCACGGTGAAAATTTCGTGCATTTTTTGACATATTTTTTGAAGTGTCTTGTCTGAAATATGTCAATTTTTGCAACATTTTTGCACTCAATAAAGTATTAAATAATAATAAGTATTAAATATATAACATCGTCTCCAAGGAGACTGCTTCGTAATTTATTCGCTAAAGCTTTATAAATTACTCTTTTATTTTTGTTTTTATTGTTATTGGTTGTTAGTAGTTATTTGTTGATAG
>CALVQP010000061.1 GCA_944358225.1 uncultured Bacilli bacterium | reverse complement strand
AGATGTAGTTAAGACTAAAAATGTAAGTTTTCGAGTTTATGATGAAAAACATTTAAAATATTTACTAAATAAAAAAGTGAATATTTATGTTAGTGATTATTCATTATATAAAAAATATAAAGCAGAAAATGTCTTTTTTGTAACGGATAGGGTAAGTTTTAATAATTTAGATTTAACTGGTGAAAACATTGTTGCTAGCAATTTAAGTGGGACTAGTTATTATGCTAAGAATAATAATGTAGTTAGTGATATTTATCTTAATGTTGTTAATAGTAGTACTGTATATGAACTTCATTCTTTGGGAGTTAAAAGAGTTGGCCTATCTTGTGAAAATAAAATAGAGGATTTAAAGAATTTAATGGAAGCTTGTCAAAATAATTATGGCTTTTTGCCTAATGTAGAAGTCGTAGTTTATGGCCGAATAGAACTTATGGTTATGAAGTATTGTCCTTTAAACATGTTCATTAATGATAAACAAATTTGTGATGTTTGTAAAAGTGATGATAAATATTATTTAGAAGATCGTAATGGAAAAAAATTTCCTTTGGTAACAAGGAATTGTAAATCATATGTACTTTCTTGTGAAAAAATTGATTGTCTTAATCAATTAAAACTTCTAGAAAATATGGGGATTAATAACTTTGTTGTTAATATTTTTGATGAAAGTATAGAACAAATAAATAGTTTGTTAAAAACATTTAATCTTGATATAATTTAAATGTTGATGTGGGAGTTGATTTATTAAATGCAAAATCTAATTTTAACAATTATGAATAATTTTGGGTATATAGGCGTATTTTTGTTAATCGCAATTGAAAATATTTTTCCGCCAATACCATCTGAAGTAATACTTCTATTTGGTGGTTTTATGACAACGTATACGAAATTAAAAGATGTTGGCATGGTAATAGCAGCGACTTTAGGATCGATTGCAGGAGCCATAGGACTTTATTACTTTGGAAAAATTTTTAACAAAGAGAGATTAAAAAAAATTGTTTCTGGTCGTATAGGTAAAATACTACGTTTAAAAAAACAAGACATTGATAAAGCAGATGAATGGTTTGATACAAAGGGTCAAAAAACTGTATTTTTTTGTAGATTTATACCAATTGTTCGAAGTTTAATATCAATACCTGCCGGGATGAGTGAAATGCCACTAGGAAGATTTTTAGCATATACTACATTAGGGTCACTTATTTGGAATTTAGTTTTAATTATTATCGGTAGTATTGTGGGTGAAAATTGGGAAAAAATATTAACAATATTTGATACTTATTCTCATATTGTACTAGTAGCTTGTATAGTTATCTTTATATTATTAGTAATTATTTTTTATAGAAAAAGACTTAAAAAAGCTGGTAAAAAGGCGAAGCGTAAATCTTGATTTAATTATTGTTATCATGTTGTAAAATAAAAAATTCATCATCCAAGGATTATGAATTTTTTTAGTGTGCTTGATTGACTCATTTTTTCGAGAATTTTAAAGTGCTTTTAAATTGGTTATTCTTTTGCTAAATTTTCTAGAATTTCAACATTCTTTAATTTTAATAAATATTTACTTGGTAAAGAAAGTTTTGATTTTTGTAATCCGCTGCCACAAATAATTTTTTCTACTTCTAATACTTTTGGATCAATAAATAAATTCCATTCTTCTGGTAATCCGATTGGATTTATACTACCATATTCCATCTTTGTTTTTTCTAAAACATAATCTAAGGGAGCTACGGATACCATCCTTGAATTAGTATGTTTTCTGACTGTTGATGACATATTATATTTATATCCAGTAGGAACTAATAAAGCAGCATAATTTTTATTTTTTCCTCTTTTGCATTCACATATTAAACAGTTAGCACCAGTTTTAGTATCAACACCATAGTATTCACATAGTTTTATACCATCCATATATTCTGGATTTATTTCGGCAACTAATATATTATTTTTTTCTTCTTCTGAAAATGTTTTTTCTATACAATTATAAGTAGATTCTGCTATTAAATTTTTATTTTCTATTACTTTTTTAAATTCCAATTTATTGTTCATATTTTTCAATGTATATTGTTCCTTTCTATTGAATCAAAAGCTGTTACCAATTCAGATAATATAATTTTACCATATTTTGATTTTATTATTTATATAAAAAATATAAATTTTTTTGTTGTATCGGATAAACTTACCATTTTTGTAAAATAAAAAAGTTCATAACGAACTTTTATTTATTTAACACGCTTGAGGCGCGCAAAAAAACACGATGGGGCGAAATATGGGGATCGAACCCATGCATACCGGAGCCACAATCCGGCGTGTTAACCACTTCACCAATTCCGCCATGAATAAATATTACTTAGTTATATTATCATATTTTGGATAGCTCGTCAATTTCAATTTTTAATAAATATAGAATGATAGGTTATAAAACGGTCAGTACTAAATTTTTTTCATACAATAAAAACGGGAGGGTGAAAGCATGAAAAATTTTTTTAAAAATAAATGTTTTAAATCAGCTTTACGAACGTTTATACAAGCGTTTTGTGCATATATAAGTGTATCTTTAGTAACAGCTGATTTATCAAATGGTTCTATTGTTAAAGCTCTAATAATATCAGCAATAGCATCAGGCATTTCTGCTGTAATGCAAAAGAGGGAGGAAAAACATGAATCCAACACAATTTTATAATAAGGTTATTGGTAAATCCATAGATTTTGATAGAGTAGCTGGATATCAATGTGTCGATTTGTGGAAATATTTTTCCAATTTAATGAATAATTGGTATACATCTTGCGGCGGAGATGGTTATGCGTATAATCTTTATACTCGTCGAACTCAAAATGGTATCTTAAAATATTTTAAAGATATGGGAAGTAATCCAAACGTACTACAAGATGGAGATTGGGTAGTATGGAATAAAGGATCAAAAGTTGCACCATACTCTCATCTGGCTATGTATTATCAAGGAAAGTTTTTGGGTCAAAATCAAAATGGTAGTCCTAAAGTTAATCTAATATCCATTTCTTATGAAGGAATTATTGGAATATTAAGACCTATTCAATATGTTAATAGTAATCAAAATACTATATCAACTAATATAAAATATGTTTATAATTGTGATTATTTAAATGAAAGAATTGGTCCAGGTACTAATTATGAAGTTGTTAATGCTTTAAAAGTAAAAACAGCAGTTAGAGTTTATGAAATAGTTAATAATTTTGCGCGTATTGAAAAAAATATGTGGGTAGCTAATAATTATTTAACTTCTAAGGCACCAGACAATCATCTTAAAAGTATGGAAGTTTATAATTGTGATTATTTGAACGTTAGAAATGCTCCAAATAAAGATATTGTAGATAAAATACCAGTAAATACAGTTGTTTCAGTATTAAAAGAAGAAAATAACTGGGTAAAAATTGGTGATAACAAGTGGGTTTATAAAACTTATTTAAAATAAAAATACTAAAAATACTATATTTGTAGTATTTTTTTCATTTACATTTCACATTTTTGTTATACTATACATATTAAATGAGGTGAAGTATGAAGGTATTAATTGTAGATGATGAAAAATTAATTAGAGATGTTATAAAAGAATATTGTTTGATGGAAAATTATGAAGTCGATGAGGCAGAAAATGGCTATGAAGCAATAGAAAAATGTAATAATAATAATTATGATGTTATAATTATGGATATAATGATGCCTAAGATGGACGGCTACAAGGCAATTGAGGAAATAAAGAAGAAAAAAAATATCCCTTGTATAATGTTATCAGCTAGGGTAGAAGAATATGATAAATTATATGGTTTTAATTTAGGAATTGATGATTATGTTACTAAACCATTTTCAACTAAAGAATTGATGGCTAGAATAAAAGCAGTCACAAATAGAGTAAATAAAAAAGAAAATTTGTATACTTTTGAAGGCTTAGTATTAGATAAAGGGGCCCATGAAGTATTAATTGATAATAAAAAAATAGAATTGACTCCCAAAGAATATGATTTGCTTGTATATTTTATTGAAAATAAAAATATTGCTTTATCTCGTAATCAGTTATTAGAAAATGTATGGGGTTATGATTTTTACGGCGATGATCGAACAATAGATACACATGTAAAAACTCTACGTAACAATTTAGGCAAATATCGTAAATTTATCGTTACAGTAAGAGGAATGGGGTATAAATTTGAATACAAAGATTAATAAAGATAGTATAAATTTTAAAACTCTTTGTTATTTTGTAATGTTTGCAGCAGTTATTTTATTAGCTTTATGGTTTATGCAAATAATTTTTTTACGTGTTTCTTATGAACGATATCAAGTTAACAATATAAATAAGCTATCACGTAATATATTAAAATATGATGAGGAAGAGTTATTAGAAAAATTGGAAGATATTGCTTATGATAATGATATTTGTATTGAATATATTGATGATGTTCAAACAGTATCTTACAATAGCAAAATGCCCAGCTGTATATTTTCTTCAGAAAGTTCAATAATCAATGATTATAAGTATCAGTTATTACAAAAGAAAAATAATATAAATACATTAAAACTTACCAACAAGGAGTTTGAAGTAAAAGGATTATTATCAGCGATAAAAAATGACGATAAAGTTGTATTTTTATATACTAATTTAGAAGATGTTAGTGCTGCCACAAAAGTATTAACAAATCAATTAATTTATATAACTTTAGTAACAATAGCAGTCTCTTCTTTATTAGCATTATATATATCTAAAAGATTAACTGATCCAATTGTAAATATAACTAAAAAAGCTAAGGAACTAGGTAGTAATCCGGATATCCATTTTGAAAAAAGTGGTATTACAGAAATTGATGATTTATCAGATTCATTAAATTATGCGCAAGCGGAACTTTCTAAAGTAGATGAGTTGCGTCGTGATTTGATGGCAAATGTTTCTCATGATTTAAAGACTCCACTGACGATGATTAAGGCCTATGCCGAAATGGTTAGAGATTTTTCATATAAAGATGCCCAAAAAAGAGAACAGCATTTGGAGATTATTATTGATGAAACTGATAGATTAAATACTTTGGTTAATGATATTTTATTACTATCAAAAACGCAAGCTGAAGCTCAAGATTTAAAAATAGAAGAGTATGATTTGATTGCTGAAGTAAAAAAAATTATTGGAAAATATGAGATTATTAAAGAAACTGAAGATTATGAGATAATTTTAACATCCCCAGAAAAGATAATAGTTAAAGCAGATAAAAATAAGATAAATCAAGTAATTTATAATTTAATTAATAATGCGATTAATTATACTGGAAAAGATAAAAAAGTATGGGTAAATATCAAAGAAAATAACAAAAGAATATTAATAGAAGTTGTTGATAGTGGTAAGGGAATTAAAAAAGAAGATTTAAAACATATTTGGGATAGATACTATAAAAATGAAAAAAATCATCAAAGAGATATTGTGGGAACAGGACTGGGACTAAGTATTGTTAAAGGAATATTAAATTTACATCATTTTAATTATGGCGTTAATACTAAAATTGGTAAAGGAACGACTTTCTATTTTGAGATTAACAAATAATTCACTTTCTTTTCACTTAAATTTCATATATAAAATTTATAATGAAGATAGTTAAAGGAGAGTGATAGCAGAATAAAAAATCATAAACTACTACTACTTACAAAATAAAAAAATGAATATAAATAAACACACCTAAAAAAATAGATTGAATGTGATAAAGAGGTTCTATAATAAATAGTGTTGGTGAGGAAAATCACTAACACTATTTTTAGATAATAAAAATGAGTCATATCAGAA
>CALVQP010000060.1 GCA_944358225.1 uncultured Bacilli bacterium | reverse complement strand
TTTTTATCATTTCTTTACTATCAGATGTATCTTGAACTTTCAGACAAACTTTAAATTTTGAGTTTGACCAAATTTGATCATTAACTACTCCACTTGGTTTTTGAGTAGCTAGTATTAGATGCACTCCTAAAGATCGTCCAATACGCGCAACAGATATCAAGTTATCCATAAAATCAGGTTGTTGCGATTTTAATTCGGCAAATTCATCACAAACAATAAATAAATGAGGAACAGGTATATCAAGTTTCTTTTCGTGATAATGATGTTGATATTTGTAAATATCCATGGTACTTTCGCCAAGCTTATCGCGAGCCTCATTAAATACTTTTTGACGTCTTTTTACTTCGCTATCGATACTCACTAAAGTGCGGTCCATCTCTGCTTTATCAAGGTTAGTAATGGTCCCCGCAAGATGTGGTAAAACTACCCCACTAGTACGATTTTCAAAAGCAAAAGCAAGTCCGCCGCCCTTGTAATCAATAAGAATAAATGCTACGTCATCGGGACTATAATTAATACACATTGAAAGAATATATGTAATAATGAATTCTGATTTCCCACTTCCGGTCATACCTGCAATTAATCCATGAGGGCCATGATATTTTTCATGCAAATCTAAATACATTAAATTACCAGATTCGTCAATACCAACCTCTGCTTTTAAACTATTGGTCGAATCATTATTTTTCCAACGAGCAGTAACATTCAGTTGAGAAACACGACTTACTTTCTCCATTTCCAAAAAAGAGATCATACTAGGGAAAGAAGTAACATTATTTTCTAACTGAATTGGCACGTTAGAAACGATTTTAGCCACACTCATCATATTAACATTATAATTAATTTCATCATAAAATACTTTTTGTTGTTGATGATTAAAAGAATCAATTAAAATTAAACTTTTGCGGTCTCCTAAAGAAATAAAATTATTACACAAACTAGGCAAGCTACTTAGCTGATTTTCTAAAATTATCAAACTAAAACCAAGATTTCGTTCTTGCTCTGTGAGATGTTTAAAAAATTCATATTTTTTAACATTATTATAACCGTCGATTATAATAAAATAGTAAGGTTTTTTAATTTCCTCTTTGCTTTGTTCGCGGATAATAAATTCATTGTTTAAATAATCAATAACAGGTTTAAATGAATTACTATTAGTGGAAAAAAAGCGAAAAGATTTATCATCACTAAAATTGTAATTTAAATATTTAATATATTCCCATTTAGTGGCATTTTTATTTTCTGAAAATATGACAATTTTGACATCATCATAACTATAAAAAGTAATTAACTGCAAAATTATATTATTTAAAAAGTGATACGATTTTTCTGAACTTCCCATGATAGCCGTAATTGGATTTTCGTAAAAAGAATAACCAATTGGGACATTTATTAATTCTTTAAATTCTGCGACTAATTTTTTTTGTTGCAAAACTAACTCTTCTTCAGAGGGATTGAAATCTTCTTCAGAAGTTTTTATATCCATTTGAAACTTGTCGTTGCCAGTTCCCACCCTGAACAATAAAAAATCATTTTGGTCAATTCGTTTATCCCAAAAATTAACGGTGTGATTGGATATTGCTTGAAGACATTCATTAACGCTCTTGAGATTTTCGTTTAAAATTTCTTTTTGAAGATGATATTCTTTTTCTAATTCACCTCTTTTTACTTTAAGGTATTCTAAATATTTTTTTGTCAATTGTTCCTTTTTTCTCGCCTTTATCTTATTAGTGTATCTATTAGTAAGCGATGGCCATAAAACTGCAGATAGTATCATTAATACACACATAGCTAAAGAAGGCCAACTATCAGCTAAAGAGCTAGTTCCACGAACAAGTCGATTTACAGTAGTAATTCCCATCATAGTTGATATTAAAGCCATTGTAATCATCGGACCTGCAACTAAGATAAACGGTCTTTCATTATTATCCATATTTTCTGATAACGGGGAAATAGTAATCTCTTTAGGTTCAATTATTCTTCTAATACGGGGAGGTTTAGAAAAATAATCATCAGTATTATATAGGTCTACAGCTTCTACATCTAAATCTAAAAGTTGAACAGATGGTGCTTTTGCAAACTGAGTTAGAGGAATTGAGGTAGGAATACTTAGACGACTAATCGGATCACTAATAAGCATATATTTATTGAAAAAAGTTATTTTTAAACCATAAATATTAATAACATCTCCGTTTTTAATATAATATTTATTATCGGTAAGGGCATAATTATTTATATAAACATTAGATGCTTTGTTGCTTTGCAAAACTAATTTATCATCTAAAAAGTTAATTGCTACTTCTAAACTATTAAGATAAGGACAATTATATAAAATATTACATGAGGCAGAGTATCCTATTAGTAGATTTAGTCTTTTATCATAAGCATAGGCTGTCATGTTACGACTAAATATTTCTTCAATATATATTAGATAATTTTTATTTTTTCTTTGCAATATATAGTAATTATTGATTGTTAAAGGAACTTCTTTTAAATTTTCAGCATCACTAGATATTATTTGCACATATTGATTAGCACATAAAAACCACTTGCCTTCTTTGGCTTCAATATTAATTAATTTAATTTCTTCATCATAATCATCATCAAAGCTATAGCTACCAGTTATTTTTGGTGGTAAAGTAAAAGTTGCCACTTTATCAGCTAAATATAGTTCAATTCTCACATGCCTCACCCTACTTTAATATGATTATAACAAAAACTAAAAAAAACTGCAAAAATCTTGTAGCTTTTTGCAGTTTTTTACAAATATTTTTCGAAATTTTTAAATTCAATAGAATTTGCTAAATTAGTAGCTTCTAGTTCTTTAAATAATTTCTTTTGAGTACGATCTAATTTTTTTGGAGTTATAATTTTGATAATGACAAACATATCTCCAATACGGCGTGTATTAGGTACTTTAACTCCTTTGTTACGTAATTTTAATTTTTCACCATTTTGAGTTCCTTCTTTAATGTCTAAAATGACATTACCATATAAAGTAGGTATTTCTTTTTTGCAGCCTAGAACTGCTTCTGTTATTGTAAGAGGAACTTCTAAATAAATATCTTCTTCATCTCTTTGATATAAAGGATGTTCTTTAACATTAAATTCAATATAAATATCTCCATTAGGACCACCATTATACCCTGCTGATCCTTTACCACTTATACGAATTTTATTCCCTGTATCCACTCCTTCAGGGACTTTGACAACAATTTCTTTGTTTTTGACAATGTGTCCTTTGCCACGACATTCGCTACAGGTTGTTTTAAAACTTTTCCCTTTTCCTTTACAATGTGGGCAGGTTGTTTCAGTTTGGAAAACGCCAAACATAGTTTGTTGTTGAGAAATTACGCGTCCTCTTCCGCCACAAGAAGAACAAGTTTGTTCATCAAAACCACCTTTACCATGACAATTCCTACATTCTTCATCTAAATCTAAACGTAAACTTTTATCGCAGCCAAATACGGCTTCTTCAAAAGTTAAGTTCATGCGCACTAAGGAATCATTTCCTTTAGTAGGACGATCTTTTCTTGATGCCCCACTACGCCCAAAACCGCCAAAAGAAGAAAATCCTCCACCGAACAAATCGCCAAAAATGCTACTTAAATCAATATCATCAAAGCCAGAAAATCCGCCACCAAAGCCTCCTGCACTACCTTGTTCAAAGGCAGCATGGCCAAACTGGTCATATTGCTGACGTTTTTTTTCGTCGCTTAAAACGGCGTAAGCTTCACCAATTTCTTTAAATTTTTCTTCAGCCCCAGGCTCTTTATTTACATCAGGATGATATTGTTTAGCTAGTTTACGAAAAGCTCTTTTAATTTCATCTTGCGTAGCACTTTTAGATACCCCTAAGACTTCATAATAATCTTTTTTATTCATTGTTTTTTACCTCCTTATACACTTTTTCAAATTCATCCAAAAGTTCTTCTATTGTCTTAGCTGTAGTCAAGAAAAATTTTGGATCTGTTAAATCTATACCTAAATCTGCCAGTTGTTCTAAAGGATATTTTTGTCCACCAGATTTTAAGAAATTAATATATTTTTCCATAAACGTATGATCATTATTTAAAATTTTATGAGCAACATAGCAAGCGCCACTTACACCAACTGCATATTTATAAGTATAAAAAGGACTATAAAAATGAGGGATACGAACCCAGCTTATACTGTTTTGTTTAATAAATTTTAAATCATCGCCATAATATTTTTGATTTAACTGTGTCCAAGTTTGACATATATCTTCAGAACTTAAAGATTCGTTACTAGCCACTTTTAAATTAATAGTACTTTCAAATTCAGCTTGTTTAGTAGCATCGTAAAAATTATCAGTTATAACTTCGATTAAATTTAATAAGATTTGTAACTTTTCTTCTTGACTAGTGGAGTTTTGGATAAAATACTTAGCAAATAATATTTCATTAGTTAAAGAGGCAATTTCAGCAACTAAAAGAGTATATTCGCTATTTGGATAATCGTTATTATTTATACTAAAGTATGAATGTACAGCGTGTCCTAATTCATGAGCTAAGGTCGATACATCACGGATGTTACCTAAGTAATTTAAGAAAATAATCGGATGAGTCTCATAACCGCAGATATTATAACACATATTACTACGCCCTGGATAAGTACAATAATCAATCCACCTTTTTTCAAAAGCCATGTTTATAACATCTTGGTACTGTTTAGGATATACTTTAAAAGCGTCCTTAATCATATTTTGCGCATCAGCAATAGAATATTTTTTAGTACCTGTTTTTAAAAATGGCGCATATAAGTCGTAAGAATATAATTCGTTTAAATTTAAACATTTTTTTAAAATGCGATGAAATCTGTGCAATGGTGCGGTATTAGAACTTATTAAGGCAATGATACTGTTATACTTGGAAATATCCATCTTATCAGTATATAAAGAACTCTCTTGGTAACTAGTAAAGCCACGAAGTTTAGCCTCGTTATTCAACGCTTTTAAGTTAGCTAGAAAATTTGTGGTAAATGTTTCTTTAAATTCTTGTAATTTACGACACTTTTTAATATTACTTTTTTTTCGAATTTGACGATTTTCGTGGGTTAAAAATAAAATGGAATTAGTACTTGTAATTTCTTGATTTTTACCATCAACTTTAATACTACCATATTTTATTTCACTATTATTTAAAATATTAGATATATCATCAAATGCTACAAATGGTTCACTAAGTGCACTAATTATTTTTTCCTCTTTTTCACTTAATGTGTATTGTTTATAACGATAAATATCTTTTAACGTTTTTTCATATGGCAGTAAGTTTGGCGTAGTTTGTAAAAGCGCTAGAACATCTTGCTCATTAGACTTTAAAAGTTCGGGGATTATAAAAGATGTTTGCATATTAATGGTAGTTATTAAAGTGATAATTTCATTAAACATTTTTAAATAGTTTTTATTGTTTAATTCACAATCTTTTTTTACATTAGCATAAATATAAAGTTTTTCAGCTGTAATATCGATTTGATCAGTTTTCTTTAAAAGATTTAATAAATTATCAGCACTATCCATAATATGCCCTTTATATTTTTCTAAACTAGGAAGTTCTTTTTTTAAATCTTCTAAAGTCTGATACCACGCTTTATCAGATGCAAAGATATCTTCTAGATTTACTTTATATTCTTTTTTTATTTCTTGGCGATTTTGAAAATTAAAATTCATATTAGTCTCCTCAAACGAACAAGAAGAGAGATTTTTTCTCTCTTTTATTCTTATTTTTCTTCGTATGACGCTTCTTGGATATCATCATCTTTAGCATCGGTAGTAGTTGAACTTTCAGTTTGGGCA
>CALVQP010000059.1 GCA_944358225.1 uncultured Bacilli bacterium | reverse complement strand
GTATAGCCTACATATTTGTGATTATTAGATGTTGTATTAAACGCACTATTTCCAACACTATCTTCGGTTATTATTCTTATACTTCCATCTCCATTAACGCGTACTATTCGCCATAAACGATTAGCAAACGACACATAGTTGTTGTCGATAGAACCTCTAAAATAATAGCTCATTCCATCATCATCTTTCATTTGATATAAACCAGATGTTTTGTCATCGGGTGCTTGCTCAACATCAAAATCATTTTCAAATAAAGTGTTGCTTGCTAATATTTTGGAAGCCAAATAATTTCCATTGACCCCAATAGTTACATCAATTGCCATTTCAAATGCTAAATGCTTATTTAAAGCTTGACTGGTTGTCGCACTTTCTGTAATCCAAGCTCTAGTTTCTAAAGTTCTAGTAGAATTAGCCCCGATTATGCCTCCAGATACAATCCAAGAGCGATCCATTTCATCTTCTAAAGAAGACACTGTATCAGTTTCCGGAAAATTCACTAATAATCCATAAGAATCATTAACGGCAATTTTAGCATAACTTGGTGATAAAGTATTTTCTTTTAATTCATTAAGTATTACATCATATGATACCGCATAAGGGCACTTATTCACAACTTCCACAACAAAAGGATCTGTATTCAGTCCCTCCTCATCACTTATAGGATAACTATAAGGAGCAGTTATATCACCATGGTGTATATAATCAGGCGAAAATACTATATCCACACAATTAATAGCCATTTTATTAGTAGAAGTTTGGGCAAAATTTTTAGTCCAAAGAGCAAGTGTTGCCATTGCTAAACATATTATTATTAATAATCCGGTAATACTTAGTAATACTTTACGTTTCTTAGTCACTTGCAACCAGCTCTTTCTATTTTTATCTATTATAATAATACAAATTTTAATAATGCTTTGTCAACTAAAAAAGGCTAAAATAGCCCTTTAGAATTTTACTGTATTTTAAAAAAAGAAGTGCACAGAAGTTGTGCAATAAGATTTATAATTGTTAAATTGTCAATGGCGAGCAAAGCGAGTATATTTTAACCATTGACAATTTCTACTTATTACAATTTTCATAGCATTAAGTCAATGATAACTTGACTTAATGCTATTATATAATACTCTACATTAAAAAGATAAATAAAGGAATTGCAATTGCTTTTGTAAATTTTAAAAATTCCTGTTTTTGTTATGTATTATACAATATATTTCCCTTTAAATTGTCATAATTTAATCAGATTTTTTTACTTTTTCTAGTACTCAGTTGTGCATTTTCTATTGTAATTTAAGTATTTCTAAGTATTTTTTAATAATTGTGCACTTTAGATTGATTCAACGTTTAGAATTTTACAGTAACATTTTCTTTTTCTTGACTTGAAGCTTCAAAATAAGATTCGGTTTTAAACTTAAATATACTAGCTACGATATTAGATGGAAATAATTCAATTTGATTATTATATTGTAATACTACATCGTTATAAAATTGTCTAGCTGATGCAATCTTATCTTCTGTATTTTGGAGCTCTTGTTGCATACTTACAAAATTAGTATTAGCTTTTAAATCCGGATATGACTCTGCTAAAGCAAATAATTTAGATATCCCTTGTGATAAATCATCATTAGCTTTTATTGCTTCTTTATTATTACCCGCTTTTAAATACTCATTTCTAGCGTTAATAACCTCTTCTAAAGTTTCTTTTTCATGTTTAGCATATCCTTTAACCGTTTCCACTAAATTGGGAATTAAATCAAATCTTCTTTTTAACTGCACATCAATCTGCGCCCATTGATCTTTTACACGATTTCTTAAAACAACTAATTTATTTCTAGCAGCAATTAGATAAATACCTAATATCACAATTATAGCTATTACAACTATTAATACTATCATCGTTGTGCTCATTTTTATACCTCCTACTAAGTATATTAACAAATTTCTTACTCTAAAACAACTTATTATAAAAAAAAGACATTATTAACCTTTAATAATGTCCAAAGCTTTACGCATTTTTAAATCATAAGCAAGCATTTCCATATTACCAATTTCCTTTTTCACTTCATCTAAAGTCATATCATATTCTTTAGCAATATTAGCTACTTCTGTTTCTACTTCTTCATCACTTACTTCTATATTTTCTACTTCTATAATCTCTTCTAATAGGTAACGATATTTAATTCTCTTGGTAGCTTCAGCTTCCATTTGTTTATGTAAATCTTCTTCTTTTAAGCCTGTAAAACTCATATATTGTTCTAAAGTCAAACCTTGCATTTTTAAGTTATCTTCCATTTTTTTAATCATATGATGTATTTCATCATCAATAATTTCATCACTTAATTCAACTTTCATATTATCAGCAGCTTTTTGCATACATGATTCTATATACTCATCTTCAGCATGATGCTCTTTGTGTGCTTTAATATCTTCCTTAACTTTTTGTTCTAATTCTTCTTTAGTTTTAACATCATCATAACCTAAATCCAAGAAAAAGTCTTCGTTAATTTCTGGTAACACCTTTGTTTTTAAACCTTTTAAAGTTACATTAAATGTTACATCTTTACCCTTTAAGTCTTCTGTGTAATCATCAGGAAATTTTAAGTTAATTTGTTTTTCTTCATCAATTTTCATGCCAACTACAGCTTCTTCAAAACCCGGAATAAATGTCTTTGAACCAAGTTCTAAAGGATAATTAGCCCCACTTCCGCCATCAAGTTCTTTACCATCAACAAATCCTTTAAAATCAATAGTAGCTGTATCACCAATTTCGGCAACACCATTTTCTTTTTCCACAATCTCCGCATACTTAGTTTGTAAAGATTTAATTTCTTCATCAATTTCTGACTTAGTAACTTTAACAGCCTTTTTCTTTATTCCTAAATTTTTATATTCTCCTAATTTTATTTCCGGTTTAGTTGTAATAACAAACTTAAATTCCACTTCATTTTCATTAATATTTACAACATCAATTTTAGGTTCAATAACCGGAATTACTTTATTTTCATCTAAAGCCTTTTTATAAGCTATTGGCATTGCTATATCAACAGCATCCATATACAAACTTTCAATACCTACTTTTTTAATAAATACATTTTTAGGAACATTCCCTTTTCTAAAACCATCTACTTTAATATCCTTTTTCTTCTTTAAAAAGACATTATCCAAAATATCAGTCCATTGTTTACCTTCTATTTTTATTGTTATTTCATGTACATTCTTCATTAAATTTCCTCCATCAATTACCTATTATATATTATCTACCCTTTATAAACAAGGTCTACCTTCTTCTTTTTAACACAACATCATTTGCGGTACTAAAGTTATCAATAATAATTCCTTCAGTTTCTCCCATAGCTACTAAATTACCATCTTCATCATTTCTTAATACAATTGGCTCATCAGTATAAATACAATTTTGATCATTTATATTTAAACAATGATAAGTAGAACTCTTTCTTAAAATCTTTTGACTTTGATAATTCACGTCTTTTTCATATACAGTCTGTACTTTATCAAAACCATCTAATTTTTTTATAATTGTCTTACCATCTTCACTAACAGCACATAATTGACCATCTATTTCTTTTATAATCACTGTACCAGAGTTTTTAATAATAACTTCTTTATCCTCAGCTTTTTTTCGCTTTTCTAAAAGATTCAAAAAATCCATAGTTAGGTAATACTTTTCAGTCAATTCATCAATGTTTCTTCTAATAATACGGCATACTTCTTCTAAAACAGCCACATTATATGGACAAACATACTTATAATTATTTAAAATTATTTGATAAGAAACTGCATACTTTTTTTCCAACTCTGCACGCAAAGCTTTAATTTCTTGATGAATTTGTTGTTGTTTTAACTTTCTAATCCATCTATTTTTAGGAATAATTCTTCTTTTTTGAGCCTCATATTCTGACTTAAAAGACACTAACCAATTTAAAGTATTTTTCTCATTCCTAAAATCTTCTAAATTTTGCATTTGCAAAGCAATTTCTTCTTTAAGTTTTAATAAATCTCTTTTTGTATTTAATAATATATCCATAACCAAAACCCTCTTTCTAACTAGTTACGCTATAGCTACTATCTTGACATCAAAAGACCCATTTGGAGTTTTAACAGTAACTATCTCATCAACTTTATGCCCAATAATTGCTGAACCAATAGGTGATTCATTTGATATTTTATTATTAAACGGATCTGCTTCCAAACTACCAACAATCTTATATTCTTCTATCTCATCATCATCAACATAACTTATCGTTACAGTTGAACCCACATCAACACTTTCCGTATTAGCCTGAGCAATAATTTTAGCATTTTCTAATTTGTATTCTAATTCTTTAATACGTCCTTCTAATTTAGCTTGTTCATCTCTAGCCGCATCATAATCAGCATTTTCTGATAAATCTCCTAAAGCACGTGCTTCTTTTAAAGCCTTTATTACTTCAGGACGTCTATTTATTTTTAAATCATTTAATTCTGTTTCCAGTTCTAAAAAACCTTCCGCAGTTAATAAGATTTCTGGACTTTTTCCCATTATTTTTCACCTCATAAAAATTAGTCTTGCATAAGAATACTACAAATAATCAGAAATGTCAAATACTTTTACTCGTAAAATATCATCCTTACAAGCCCTTATATTCGTAGGAATTTTAACAATCATCTGCGGATGACAAGCTACTTGTAAATCTTGATCATCCTCATCATACATTTTTTCTACTTTAATGGTTTGCACCTTTGTTTTAGGGCCAAATATTTCAAGAGTATCCCCTATTTTAAAATAATTTCGCATTTGTAAAATTATTTGCTTTTTATCCTCATCATAATCTATAACTAAACCAATAAAATCCTGGTTGGCTTCTTCACTGCGTCCCAAGAAATATTGTTCACTCGCTGTTGGTAACTTATCATAAAATTGAGCTTTAGAATCCCTAGCAGCACAACGAATCAATATATCTTGATAATATCTAATATATGCACTAGATAACGTTTTAGTTTTAATTTTATCAATTATATTACGATAAACATTAATAACTGTAGCAACATAATAAACAGAACGCATTCTCCCTTCAATTTTAAAAGAGTTAACCCCTATACTCATCATATCCTCTATATATTTAACCATATTTAAATCTTTGGGCGTAATACAATAAGGAATATCTGTTCCTGTAATATCAAATATCCAACGACATACCTGGGCACATCCTCCTCGATTAGAATCTCTTAAAGTCATACAATTAGATAAAACACATTTCCCCGAAAAACTTGTACACATTGCCCCATGAATAAAAACTTCTAAATCAGCGCCCGTTTCTTTTTTGATATTCATAATATCTTCTTTCGATGCTTCTCTAGCTAAAACTATTCTTTTTACCCCACGATCTAAATAGAACTTCGCACTTTTAGCATTAAGCGTACTTGCCTGAGTTGATAAATGCATTTCTAAGTCAATCTTATTTTTATTAATTACTTCCATTACATAAATATCACTAACAATAACAGCATCAACTTTTAAATTTGCTAAAGAAATCAAATACTCTTTTAAATTATCTAAATCTTCATCATGAAAAACTATATTTACAGTCACATAAATTTTTTTGCCCAACTCATGGGCAATACGAACTGCTTCTTTAATTTCCTCCAAACTAAAATTTTTAGCATTAGCTCTTAAACTAAAATCTTTACCGCCAATATAAACCGCATCGGCTCCATATTTAAAAGCAAACTTTAAACGCGTTAAATCTCCCGCTGGGGCTAATAATTCAACTTCCATCACGTATATCACCCATTTTATATATCGTTTTTTTATTCAAAAAACCTTTGTTATTATCCACTCTTTGCTTTAGATCTTCTAAAACTTTTTCTATCTCTAAATATGTTGTATTAACTAAAAAGTATTTTACATTTTTCTTTTTATCAATTAATGAAGTATTTTTATATACCTCATCAAATATCACCGTTCCAAAGTCATTTTCTTTAATACGTAATTCTTTTTTAGACATTTTTTCAGTTATTTTATTATCTTTGCTTAAATTCAACTTATAATAGTCATTAAAATTGCTTATTAAAGTTCTTCTAGAATACATGATTTGATTATATCCATAAATCGGTACAATTACTTCTTTACTAACTTTAGAAAGTATT
>CALVQP010000058.1 GCA_944358225.1 uncultured Bacilli bacterium | reverse complement strand
ACCTCAGTGGAGTATTATATAACATCGAGACATTTTCGCAAGTTAACACTTAAGACATTATCACAAATTAAACATAACATTTTTTTAAGTATCTAAAAAGCAATTGATTATTTATAGGCAAAGCCTTATAATTGAGGTATAAAAGGTGAAGTTTATGAAGTGGATTAGGGTAGAAAAAGAAAAAGATGTAACTTTAAATTTTAAACTAATCAATTTTATTATGCCCAATATCGTCTATATTCCGTTTTTTGAAACTGATCAATTAAAGATTAAATTTGCTGATAAAGTTAAAAAAGGGCAAATTTTATTTGAACGAACAGATAATTTCACTATGAGCCCGGTTTCGGGAAAAGTCTGTGGATTTATGCCAATTGATATATTAAAAAGAAAAAATCAGCCGGCTGTAGCTATAGATAATGACTTACAAGAAAGAGTATTAAATACACAAACTACTTTAAAAAAAATAACGCAATATACTTCTTTGGAAGTTTTAGAAATATTAGAAAAATATAAAATAAGAGACTTAACAGGTGCAAGTACGCTTTTAAACTTAAATGATTTAAGTGAAAAAAAACTATTAATAATAAAGGCTTTTGCTGATGATCCGTATACTTATAATTATGAAAAAGTTTTAGATGTTTATTTAAATGAACTTTTAGAATGTTTAAATGCTTTAAAAATTATTTTTAAAATACCTAAAGTAGTGATTATTGTTAAAAAACGTTATGAATTAATTAATAAAAAAGTTTTATCAAAAATAGGAATGTATCCGGAACTTAATTTGAAAA
This sequence comes from uncultured Bacilli bacterium, assembly GCA_944358225.1. GTDB lineage: Bacteria > Bacillota_I > Bacilli_A > RF39 > UBA660 > HGM10766. The sequence continues at coordinate 5,387 of CALVQP010000058.1, read as the reverse complement.
TTTGGCCAGATTATTATGGTTTAGAACAAGAAATGTTTTTAAAAACAAAATATCCTCAAGCTTTTATTTTAGATTTAAATAATGTCTTAGTTTTATACAATATTTTAAAAAAGAAGAAGATAACAACAAAAAAAATAATTAGTGTTACTTCTTTAGAAGAAAAAAAGATAAAATTGGTAAATGTTAAATTAAATACTAAGATGATTGAAGTAATTAATAAATGTTTTAAAGACGTAAAAATTGCTGATGTTATCGTAAATGGTGTCATTAAAGGTCAAAAAGTAGATCCTACAAATATGATAATTGATGAGGATATTGAAAGTATTACGCTATTAAAGATAAAAAGAAAAAAGGAAGATAATTGTATTAATTGTGGAGCTTGTAGTAAGGTGTGTCCTTATAATTTTGATCCTAAATATAAAATGTATAATAGAGAAATTTGCCAAAATTGTCAGTTATGTAATTATGTTTGTCCGGCCAAGATTAATTTAATAGGAGAGGAAAAATGAGTACATTCATTAAAAGTAAAACCAGTATTAAAAGTTATATTATGACACTTTATTTAGCATTTTTGCCAGTAATGATTTTAAGTGCAAGTGTTAGTAAACAAGGTTTTTTAAAGTTATTATTTGTTGTTTTATATAGTTTTGCTTTTGGATATTTAATTCAAAAACTGGATAATAAAATAACAAAGAAACAAGTAGCTTATCAAAATTCTTTTTATCCAATATATTTGTTAGTATCTAATATTGTTTTAGATAGTGTAAGCCTTTTTAGTGTTTTAATTCAACTAGTTGTTTTAATAGTTTGTGTATTATGTAAATTACGTATTAATATTATGAGTCTTTTAATGTTAGTCAATTTAGTTTTAGCTAAACTTTTAAATATTGTTTATTTAAATGAACTTGTGCCACTTATTATTTTATTTACTAGTTATGTAATTTTAAGAACGAATATCGCGTATAAAGAAAATATTGCTTTATATTCTTATATGTTTTTTGTTTTTTTAAGTTTAATATATGGAATTATGATTAATGATGTATCATTAATTTTAAATAGAGCTTTAAATGGATTAAATTTAATTACGATTATATTTATATTAACTGATGTTAAATCTTCTCCTATAAATAAAACTGATATTTTTAGGTATGCATGTTCTTATGCGGTGTTAGCTTTTTTATTTAATGTCTGTTTTAATATTGCAATTGGTGGAGTATTGGCTGCTTTACTAATAAGTATAATTTTTAATGCTAAAAAGAAGGTTATTTTACCATTTTATGCAAAAAAGTGTTAGAATATTAATGATTTTGACATTTTTTTTAATTAAAAAAAGGATTTTAGCCTATTAGCGCGAATATATTAATAATGGAGGGGTGATTTATGGCGTTATTTGATCAAGAAGAAATCAGTGCATTAAGAAGACAACTTAACATTGTTGAAGTTATCAGAGGCTATATTCCCCTAGAACAAAAAGGTAAAAATTATTTTGGAGTATGTCCTTTTCATGAAGACCATGCGCCGAGTATGAGCGTTTCGGAAGATAAGCAAATTTATAAATGTTTTTCGTGTGGAGCTGCTGGTAATGTGTTTACGTTTGTGCAAAACTATGAAAATATAACTTTTGTGGAAGCAGTTAATTTACTAGCTAATAATATTGGGTTTTCATTATCGCAAACGATTATTAGTTCGAAACCAGAAAAAAATAGCCATTTATATGAAATTATGGATACTTCTTTAAAGTTATTTAAAAATAACTTAAAAACAGAGCAAGGCACGCAGGCAGTAAATTATTTATTAGATAGAGGTTTAAGCAAAGAGGATATTGAAGAATTTGAAATTGGTTTAGCTTTAAAAGAAAAAAATATTTTATATCAAGTATTAAAAAGTAAAGATTATGATTTAAAAGATATATTAAACTTAGGGTTAATTAATGAAAATCAAAACGATATCTTTTATAATCGGATAATTTTTCCTCTTTGTGATGCAAGCGGGAAAGTGATTGCCTTTAGTGGTCGCAAGTATCATGATGAAGATGGTCCTAAATATCTAAATACTAAGGAAACAGTAATTTTTAAAAAAGGACAAATACTTTTTAATTATCATCGAGCAAAAAAGGAAGCTAAGTTAAAACGGCAAGTAATTTTAGTCGAAGGTTATATGGATGCCATTAGACTATATATTAACGGTTTTAAAAATGTTGTGGCTATTATGGGGACAGCCTTAACTAAAGACCAAATAATTTTATTAAGACGGTTAAAATGTAAAATTATAATGTGTTTAGATAATGATATTGCTGGTCAAAAAGCAATGTATGATATCGGTAAAGTTTTAACTAATCAAAATTTTGAGGTAGAAGTAATAAAGCTTAGTGGGGCTAAAGATCCAGATGAATATATTTTAACTAAAGGAGTGGAAGCTTTTTCCAAAAATTATAATAATCCCCTTAAATATTTGGATTTTACTTTGCAATATTTAAAACATGATAAAAATTTAAGTGAAACGCAAGATTTAGCCAATTATATAAATGAGGTATTAAAGGATTTAAATAATCAAGATGATGAAATATTAAAAGATTTAACCTTAAGAAAATTAAGTGAAGAATATAAATTGGATTATGATATTTTAAAAAATAAATTAAATGAGTTAATAACTTCTAAGGAAGATCTTATTACTTTAAAAAAAGAAATAAATGATAATACTATTAAAACAACTAAGTATGATAGTAGTTGTAAAATGATTTTATATTATATGATGAATGATCATATATATATCGATAAGTTTATGGAAGAAATGTTAATATTTGATAATGTTAGTTATCGAGAAATAGCAAAAGAAATTATTTACTATAATAACGTTAATAAAGGAATTAATATCGCGGATTTTTTAACATTTGCGCAAACAAGTGAAAGCTTTTATCCAGTAATTTTAGATATTGTTAGTCATGGAAATGATAGCCTTTTGGATATGCAAACTTTTGAAGATTACTTGAAAAGTATTAAATTAACTAATAAGAAGAATACTATAAAAGAATTGAAAAATGCTTTGAAAACAGAAATGGATCAAAGTAAAAAAATAGAAATAGCTACAAAAATAGCAGAAATAAAAAAAGGATGTGTGTAAGTATGGTAGAAATTAAAACTTTTGAGGATAGAAAAAAGGAATTAATAGAACTTGGGAAAAAAGAAGGGCATATTTCTTTTGAACAATTAGCTAAAGCATTAAAAGGATTAGATGTAGATGGAGATGCCTTGGATGATTTGTATAATGCTTTAGTCGAAAATAATATCGAGGTTATTGCTGATAATGAGGGAGATAATGATAACAAAAAGTCTAATCAAGAAGTTAAAATTTTAGATGATAGTGAGATAACTAAAGATGTAAATATTAACGATCCAGTTAGAATGTATTTAAAGGAAATTGGCCGAATTAGTTTGCTTTCTGCTGAAGATGAAAGAGATCTTTCTATTAGATCAGCCCAAGGGGATGAGTTAGCAAAAAATAAGTTAGCAGAATCTAATTTACGTTTAGTTGTTTCCATTGCCAAACGTTATGTGGGTAGAGGTTTATTATTTTTAGATCTTATTCAAGAGGGGAATATGGGGCTTATGAAAGCCGTAGAAAAATTCGATTATGATAAAGGATATAAATTTTCAACTTATGCTACTTGGTGGATTAGACAAGCTATAACGCGTGCCTTAGCAGATCAAGCAAGAACTATTCGTGTACCAGTACACATGGTAGAAACTATTAATAAGATGGTTAGAGTCCAAAGACAGATGACTTTAGAGTTAAATAGGGAACCAACCGAAGAGGAAATTGCTAAAAAAATGGGTATTACGCCAGAAAAGGTTCGTGAAGTTATTAAAATTAGTCAGGATCCAGTGTCTTTAGAAACACCTATTGGGGAAGAAGATGATTCCCATTTAGGAGATTTTTTACCAGATATTTCGAGTATGTCACCGGAAGAGTATGCCACTAATGAAATTTTAAAAGAAGAAATCAAAAGTGTTTTAATGACGCTGCAAGAAAGAGAACAAGAAGTTTTGGAACTACGTTTTGGTTTAATTGATGGTACGAGTCATACTTTAGAAGAAGTAGGTAAGAAATTCAACGTTACACGTGAACGTATTAGACAAATTGAAGCTAAAGCTTTGCGTAAATTAAGACATCCATCAAGGGCAAAAAAACTAAAGGATTTCTTAAGTGATGATTAGCAAAAGACTTTTAACTTTAGCTGGATGTATTAATAAGCAAGATAAAGTTGTTGATGTGGGTTGTGATCATGGCTATTTAAGTATTTATTTAGTAAAACATGTACATGTTTTAAATATAATTGCTAGTGATATTAATCAAAATGCTTTAAATAATGCAATTTCGAATATAAAAAAAGAAGGTTTAGAAAAGCAAATAAAGACAGTTTTAAGTGATGGCTTAGAAAATGTTCCTCGCGATATTGATACGGTTATTATAAGTGGAATGGGAACGCAAAGTATAATTAATATTTTAAATAAAGCTGAGTTAGATAATATTACGAAATTAGTTGTGCAAAGTAATAATAATTTGTTTAGTTTAAGACAAAATATCGTTAATTTAGGATTTTATATATCTAAAGAGTTTAGTGTCTATGAAAATAAGAAGTATTATATTATTATTGAGTTTTTAAAAGGGAAGAAAAAATATTCTAAAAAGGAGTTAGAATATGGACCTTTGCTTCTTAAAAATAAAGAAAATAGACCTTATTTTAGGTATCTTTTGAAAAAGCAAGAAGAAATCTGGAAAAGAGTACCTAAAAATAAAACGATTTTAATTTTCAAAATTAGAAGAAAGATTAGATTTTTGAAGAAACTGGCGAGATAAGTAGAAAAGGTATTAAGATGATGAATAATTTAGGCATTTTTGATGATGGTTATGTATATCATATTTTACAAAAAGGACAAAATAAAGATCAGGAATTTTTAAAGACCCAAAGCTTTTTAAACTGGGTAATAAATGATCATCCTGATTTATTTTCTAAAAGTGCTAAGGTGAAATTTATTAACTATGGAGATACTCAATTAGTATATGTAATTGATGATCAAGGCTATAAAAGAACTCTTTTAGTTGGACAGCCGCAAGTTAAATTAAAAACGGTTAAAACAGAATATGAAAATCTTTTAAAATTATATCAAATAAATCCAGACTTAGTCGTTTGTCCAACTAATTACTTTTGTAATGGTCAAAGAGAAGCTTATTTAACACCTTATATTTACCAAGCTAGATGTATAGCATCATCACATTATGGCTATGGTTCATATGTTCCGGAACCAACTTATCACTTTAAAAAGTATAGCGTTGATGATGCTTATATGATTTGTAAAATTATTATAGCTAATTTAATTTCGCTTTTT
>CALVQP010000057.1 GCA_944358225.1 uncultured Bacilli bacterium | reverse complement strand
AATTTAATTTCGCTTTATAATACTGAGCAACAATTGGGAATTGCTTCTTGTAAAATTTTAGAAGTGTATTTTATTTTGGAAAAAGGATATGATCAGATTCCTCATACCACGCAAAATACTTTAAACAATATTCATTTAATTGCAGCCAGAGAATTTATTAAATGTGATTTAATTGAATATATTAATTTATTAAAAAGAGAGTTTAGTTAAGTGACTTATTATAATGATATATCTTTAAAAGATCCTAATATTTTAATTAATCATAAAAATCGCTTTGCTATGAGTAATGAGGCAATTGAAGATGGAATTAGATTAGGTTTAATATTAAAAGGTAATTAGTCTTTAAAGAAGGAAGTAGTAAAAAATGAAGAAAAATGTTAAAAAAGAATTAAAAAAAATTAAAGAAAACAAGTTTATTAATGAATTTAAAGAATTTATTGCTAAAGGTAATGTTGTGGATTTAGCAGTTGGTGTAATTATTGGTGGGGCGTTTGGAAAAATAGTTACTTCCGTAGTTAGTGATATATTAATGCCTGTTATTGGTGTAATAATTGGGGGACATGATTTTACAGGTTTAAAAATAACTTTTGGGGAAGCCAATATTATGTTAGGTAATTTTATTCAAAATGTTATTGACTTTTTAATTATTGCTCTTTGCGTATTTATCTTTGTTAAAATTCTTAATAAAATAATGCCAAAAAAGGAAGTGGTAGCAAAAGAAGAACCTAAAAAGAGTAGTGAGGTACTACTTTTAGAAGAAATAAGAGATTTACTAAAAAATCAAGCCGGTCCTGCTAAGAGTAAAAAACAAAAATAATACCAAATAAAAAATATCCTCATTTGGGGATATTTTTTTAACGGATTAAATAAGCTGCAATTGAAGCAACAGTACCTAAGACCATAACGATTAGGCAAGCCCATACAGCTATTTTTTGGGTTCTTTTACTCATGAGTTATCACCTCTACATATAAAAATTTATCATATTTTCAATCTATTGTAAATATATTTAATTAGGTGAAAAATATGAATAGAATGAAGCAATTTAATGTCGCAAAAATATTTATAATTACTTTAATTATTATTGGGATAATATTTGGAATAATGTATTTTTATATGCAGGAAGATTTAAGTAAAACTTTAATATATGACAAGTTGGCTAATATTTCTTCAATAATAAAAGATTCTAATCAAAAAATGATTGTTGTTCATTTAATTACGATTGTTATTTTATTATTTTTATCCTATTCGATAATTGGTATGCCATTAATTTTATTTTATTTATTTTATGAGTGTACATCTTTAGGTTTTTTAATTGCTTCTTTTTATGCAAGTTTTTCTATTAAAGGAGTTATATTTGCTTTAATATATATTTTGATATCTAAAGCAATTTATATTATTTGTTTAGTTTATATTTGTTATATAGCTTTAAAAATAACTAAGAAGTTACTAAGAGTATTATTATTAAAAGAACAAGAATCGCTTTATACATTACTAAAAAATCTCTTTTTGAAGTTAGGTATAGCCTTGGTAGTAATTATAATTTATGATTTATTTTTATATTTTGGGGCTAATAAGATTTTAAGTTTCTTTCTATTTTTATTGAAATGATTTAATTTTTTTAATTTACTTGGTATAATACTTTAAGGAGATGAGTGTGGTATTATGCCAAAAAAAGTAGTAGTAGGAATGAGTGGTGGCGTTGATTCTTCAGTGGCAGCTTATTTATTAAAAAAAGAGGGTTATGAAGTAATTGGTCTTTTTATGCGGAATTGGGATGCAACGTTAAATAATGATGTTTCAGGTAACCCAACATTAGATAATAATATATGTCCGCAGGAACAAGATTATAATGATGCTTTAAAAGTATGTGAGGAATTGGGAATAAAACTCTATCGTGTTGATTTTATTAAAGAATATTGGGATTATGTTTTTACTTATTTTTTAGAGGAGTTAAAAAAAGGACGTACTCCTAATCCTGATTTAATGTGTAATAAGTATATAAAGTTTGATGCTTTTATTAAAGAAGCGCGAAAATTAGGAGCGGATTATATTGCTACAGGACATTATGCTCAAACTAAAGGCAACCGTCTTTTAAGAGGAGTAGATAATAATAAAGATCAAAGTTATTTTTTAGCGGCTTTAAGTCCTAATCAATTGAAAGATGTTTTATTTCCAGTAGGGCACTTAAAAAAATCAGAAGTTAGACAGATTGCTTTAGATAATAATTTATATACTGCTTCCAAAAAAGATTCTACTGGAATATGTTTTATTGGCGAACGCCATTATCAAGAGTTTATCTCTAATTATTTGGCACCTAATCCAGGAGATATAGTTGATGTTGAAACAAAAGAAATAATTGGTCGTCATACTGGGTTAATGAATTATACTATTGGCCAAAGAAGAAATGTGGGAATTTCAGGAAATACTAAGCGCCATTTTGTATGTGGTAAAGATGTAGATAATAATATTTTATATGTTTGTTTTGGCGATGATAGTAAGTATTTGTATAGCGATGCTTGCTTAATTGAAAACTTAAATTTTATTTCACCAACGACACCAACCTTTTGTACCGCTAAGTTTCGTTATCGTGGCGAAGATCATCCAGTTGAAATAGAGTATTTAGAAAATAATGAAGCCCTTGTTAAATATGCAGGCAAAGCTAAGGCGGTGACTCCGGGACAAGCTTGTGTTTTATATTTAGGAGAACAGTGTTTAGGTAGCGGTATTGTTAAAGAAGTTTATAAAAATCAAGAAAGATTGTGGTATTTATAATGTTGGAAGTTACGCTTAAGTTTTTAAATAGTAATTTAGTAAAGAAAGTAAATTATGTACAGTTGCAAGGTTTAATCACCGAAATTATTCAAAATTATTTAAGTGAGTCAGAAGAAAATATTAAAATATATAATGATTTTATAAAGAAATATCAGTATTTTAATGGAGATTATGATTTTTTGAAACAAGTATTAAAAATCCAAATAGAAAATCCTTTATTACCGTATTTAAATGAAGTCAATGTTTTATGTGATGATCAATCTTTAAATATTCATCATATAAAAATGCGTATTACAACAGATTGTTTTGTAACTCCAGATAATTTTATAATTGAATTTGAAGATAGCGCTGTAAGTCATCATACATTGGCCCAAATTATTTTAAATCAATTAATTTTAAATAATGCTAATGATTCGGTGTTAGTTAATGATATTATAAGTAAGTTAAATAAAGCTTTGGAAGAAGATTTAAATTATGCTAGTATTTTAGAAGAAATATATCCTTTTATAAGAGTTGCAAGCTTAGGAGATGAAGATTATTGTTTGTCTTATAACAGTGCTATAATGAATAGTAATAATTTAGATACTTTAAATATGATTAAAAAAGAATATAAAATAGACGAAAATTTTTGTGCTGATTATGTAGATTATATGCCAAGTGGTCTTTTAAGTAAAAATAATGAAGAATTATATTGTTCTTATTATGAAATACAAGATTTATGTAAAGAGATTGTTTGGGAGTTTAGTCACTCTTCGCCGAAAAATACCCAGTTATGGCAAGTTTTTGAAAAAAATTATTGCGGTGTAAATATCTTTTTTGATTTTGCAAGTTTATTAGGCTATAAAGTGATTAATCCGTTACTTAATGTTTTAACTACACCGGATTATACTTTAGAATCAGTAAAGATAGATGATTTTTTAAATCCTACTAATTTAAAAGATGGGTATATTGACTTTGAAGGTCGCTTTATTTATTTAAATAATAAATTTTTAGAACAGTTAGCTTATATACTACTTAATAATGAATTAATTAAAAATGAAGAAGCTTTTAAAAAGTATAAAACTTACCGTCAGTCTCATGGAAAAGATGAATTATTGTATGCTAGGTTTTTAGAAAATAATTTTTCTTATATTAAAGTTGCTTCTTTAGATAAAAATAGGTTTAGTTTGACTTTTAAGAGTAGTAATTTAACTGATAAGCAACAAGAAATTATTAATCAGTTACTTGGTTTAGATGATAGTATTGTAATTAATGATTATGATAATATTGATTACCAAATATTACCAAAAAAAAGTAGGTAAATAGCCTCAATATAAAGGCAATAGCTTAATATGTTATTAATAAATTTTACAACTTAACTTGACACTTTTTTGTATAGTGTTATAATTAAATTGTAAATTACATAATAGAGAAGGGAAGAGACTCATGGAAGCATTAAAGGAGTTATTACAAGAATTAGGAATATCAAAGGTAAAACTAGCAAAATATTTAGGAGTTTCAAGACAGATGGTATATAATTATTTGGAACTTGATAATATTAATAAATGGCCAAAAGAAAAAAAGATTTTATTATTTAGATTATTAGATATTGATGATGGCGAAGATGAAACGATTAAAGCTGTAAAAGTTACTACTGATTATATGATGGAAGTTGAATCTAAATTAAATAAATGTTTACGCGGTAGTAGTGAATTAGATGCGTTTTTTGATTTAAAAGGATTAAGTAAGGAAGAACAAACTTTATTAAGTGATATTGCTTATTTATTAAAAGAAAAATTAACTGATAGTGTTGATGATAACGAACGTCAATCTAACTATCATGCGTTTGTATATTTGTATCATTTGTTACAATCACTAGATAATGTTCCGGAAATTAAATATATCTTTGGCTATATGTCAAAAACAACAGGATTTACTAGTCCTGAGGAATATGTTTTTGATGAAGACAAACAATTTATATTTGAAGGTATCTTATTTTCTGCTTTAACTTTATATAATAATGGTGGGGCTTCACGTAGTCGCATTATTAAAACCCATCAAATGTTCGTTCAAGAAATCGAACGTAAAAAAGAAGAAGCATTAAGTAGAACGCAACAGTTAAATACTTTGCGTCTACAAGCATTAAAAGAATTAAATTATACTGAAATAAATGATCAAAATGCTGTTGAAGTTTTAGAGAAGATTGCGGAAATTGAATCAAGAAAAGTTTAATAATTCTTGGTTTTTTCTTTATTTTCTAACTTCCGATAATATATATTATGTTAACTAAAGTGTTTTAAAGTAGAAAATGATTAATAAGCATAACTATAGCCCCACTTACTAATCCTAAGATAATATATTTTTTCTTTTGATATTTTATCGCTTCGGGAAATAAATCGTTAATAGATAAAGTTATCATAATTCCTGCTACAAATATTAATATAATACTAATAAGTTCATTGGTAATATATTTGGCTAAAAATAAATATGCTAATATTGCTCCTAAAGGCTCAGTTAAACCAGAAATTAAAGTTTTCTTTAACGCTTGAGTTTTACTGCTCGTAGCATAATAAATAGGTATAGCTATGGCTATTCCCTCAGGAATATTATGACATATAATAGCTAGAGAAAGTTTAAGTCCTAGTTCTAAATCCTGATAGGAACTCATAAATGTAGCAATACCTTCAGGTAAATTATGTAAGGCTAACGCTAACATACTTAGTACCCCTACTTTGTATAGACTACTCCCCTTTTTGATATTTTTAAGTTTTTTATTAATAAAGTTTATGGAAAATACCCCAATAAGAAAAGAAATAAGACATATTATTAGTCCTTTAGATAATTTATAAGTAGAAAGTAAATTGAGGCTAGAAGAGGGGATTAAATCGGTAATAGATATACATATCATAACACTTAAAGAAAAAGCTAAGCAAAAACTAATAAATTTACTAATGTTGTCTTTTTGAAAACGTAAGAAAATAAAAAGAGCCCCTATTACTGTGGATAATCCGGCGATGGTAGAGATTATTAAAGGCAGTAAGACTTTCATAACTTTCCTCCCCTTCTCTTTATTACATTATATTTTATTCATTATTTTTCATGCTATTAAAAATTTTAAGAATATAAAAAGATTATCTTGAAGATAACCTTTTATACAGCCCCTGCTGCCCCATTGACTGCGAATATAGCTCCGCTTCCCATTCTGCCTCAGTAGGTAAACGATAACCATTTGCACTTAAGTCCCATGATACTTCATCACCATCCATAGTATAAACTGGAGTTAAGCCTTCTCGTTCGCTTAATTTATTACAATATTCAATGGCATCATACCTTCTCTTGTTTGGGTTTTATCTAATACAGAGCCGTGTCTAGTGGTATGTGCAAATTTTGCACATACCTCATTTTTATCTAATTCTTTTTCTTTAAAAATGTTGTTGATATGTCTAGTAATAACAGTTCTATCCCTATCAAATAACATAGCCATTTGTTCAGTATTTAACCATACGGTTTCATCTTGCATATTAACTTCGAGTTTTACTTTTTGATTTTCAAATAAAATTATTTCATTTTGCCTATCCATTTACGTTTTCCTTTCTTAACTCCTGCAACTAAATTGTATAGTAAAGAAAAGTATGGCAATCGCTTAAAAATGTAATAAAATTAACTGATGCTTGGAATAACTTCAAATATCAGTTTTTCTATATTTT
>CALVQP010000056.1 GCA_944358225.1 uncultured Bacilli bacterium | reverse complement strand
ACTACTGCTACAAACAAAGTTCATCTTTGTTTGTTATCAATATTATAAATCGTATACATTTTAACTAATGTTTAACAATCGACGTAAATAAATTCTGATAATTTAGTTAAGCCAATCTATTTTATCTAAATAAGTATATTGACTAAGAAGATTGTAGGCATCTTTTAAAAACAATTCATAATCAAAGACTTTGCTTATAATTTTAATTAATTCATTTTCATCTTTATTACGATTCATTATTTGTTCATAAATATCAAAATAATAAGAAGGATATAATAATCTAGCATAAAGCATTTTATACTCATATACAGTAAGATAGTTGTTTTTTAAATAATTAGTTAGTTCTATTAAGGGATTTTCATCATTAAAAAAGGCGCTTTTTAAATATTCAGCTATATCTCGTACTTTAAGATCAAATATAAAAGTTAAGGGATTATAAAAATTAATTGCTAAAGTAGGAGAAAATAATCTTTTATGAGCTAAGGTCAAAGTAAATTCCTTTTTAGTAGTTTCATTGATATGATTAACATAACTAATTGCATTTTCGCTTAAACCTATGTAATAGCTAAAAGAATTTAAAACAACTTGTTTTTCTTTACCTAACTGACGGATCTGATATTCAAAGTAATCTATTTTTTCACTCCACAAACCAGCCCAGTCATTACGATATAATTTATTATTTTCGCTTTTTAAAATTAACTGATTTTGAAAGTTTACAATATCTATAAGGTCTAATTCTAAAGTATCACTTGTATTTATTTTTAATAGAAGATAGTTCTTTTCGTTAATAGTTGTTAATAATTTCTGATCCTTATTTAAAATAAAGGAATGAACAGCGATATTTTTTTCATGAAGTTCCAAGACAATAGCACTTATTTCTTTAAGATCTTCTATAGGACGAGTATTTAAGAGAAAATAATATTTAGAATTATTAGAAATAAAAGAATAGTATTGGTCATATTCTTTTAATTGATTAACTGGTAAATTATAAAAAAATTCTATATTATTTTTCATACTTTATTTTATGCTAAAAAAAAATATTCATGCTATGCCACATGAATATTTGAATTTTGGTAAACTCTTGCTTGACCAGGTTCTTCTATAGTTCTATTGCTAGCAAGAGCAACATTACTTACCATTTTGGCTGTATTTAAAAGTTCTTTAATTTGAGCTTCGGTTTTTTGAGCTATTTTATCCTTTCCAACAGTTGCTTTAATTTCATAAATAATTGTTTCTTGAGCCTCAGCTGTTATATCTAGCTTAGTTAATAATTGAGCAATTTGACTATATATTTCATCTGTATTAGTTTGAGAACTAGAAACCGGTGTTTCTGGTATAGGAACTTCCTGAGCTATAGTTGGTTCAATACTTATTGGTGGAACAGTCTCTGCAGGCTGCGCGTCTATTGCAGTATTAACGGTTGGTTGACTAAAGGGAGCTATAGTCGGTTCCTCTAAATTAGGTCGTTCAAATGGAACCCCCATAACCTCAGTAGTTGGATTTTGAGAAGTCACTGAAGCACTTAAAGATTCCACAGGTGTCGTAGTATTTTGTAAAGCTTTTTTACCCGCATCGTAACTAGCTACTATTTTCATTTCGATATCTGGTGTTAAAGCGATTTCACGTGGATTCATATTGTGCTCAATGTTGAAATTTTTACTTAAATCTAATGGATAAAAAGTATAATTAAAACCATCTTTATTTGGATTAGCAGCCATATCACGCAAAATATCTTTAACTCTGGCGTATTCCTCTTCAGTTTCCATCGATTTTAATGTGTAGCCTAAATTTTCTTCAACAAGCTGATCTAAAGTAGCTATATTTAAACCATTGGCATTTTTTTTACCAGTAGTATAAATAGCATAACTACGGTTAAAATCTCCAGATTTAAAAGCTGTTAATAAATTTACTTCCAACATTTGACCATTCTGATTTATTTTTATTTTATCAGGCATGTTTATCCCTCGCTATTCTAAGTAAAATTATAACAAATTATCTGTATATATTCAATCTAAATTTCAAGAAAATAAAATACTTAACATTTTTTATTTTCTTAATCTTTTTTTATTTAGGACTCTAATTTATTTAAAAAGTCTTGAAACTCTTGAGGAAGAGGGCAATCAAAGTGCAGAGTTTCATGAGTTATGGGTTCTTTAAATGTTATTGACGCTGAATGTAAAAATTGTCCAAAAGAAGTACTATTTTTTTTGTTGTAAACTGGATCATTATGAACTGGGAAGCCAATATATTTCATATGGACTCTAATTTGATGGGTACGTCCTGTTTCTAAGACTAATTTAACTAATGTATGTTCTTTATAGCGTTTTAGCACTTCTAAATGAGTTACGGCTGGTTTGGAATTGTCTTTAGTAACTGTCATTTGTTTACGATTTTGTTCATCACGACCAATTGGAGCATCTATAGTGGCTTTATTATGAGGAAATACGCCATCTAATAATGCTATATATTCTCTTTTAACTTTTTTATTTTTAAAATCATCAGCTAAAATGCGGTGTGCTTTATTATTTTTAGCAACTAAAATTAAGCCAGTCGTATCTTTGTCAATGCGATGGACAATTCCCGGACGCTCTTCCCCGCTTAAGTCACTTAAATTATTAGTATAGTAAAGTAAACCATTTACCAAAGTATTATTTTTATTCCCACTTCCGGGATGAACAGTTAAATTAGCAGGTTTATTGATTAGTATGACATTATCATTTTCAAAAACAATATTTAAAGGCATAAATGTAGCTGTTAAGTTTTCTTCAGATTTATAACCCTCTTTGATAGTAATAATATCACTTGTTTTAAGTTTTTTGCTTGGCTTAGCCTCTTTGTTATTTACTAAAACAAATCCATTTTCGATCATTTTATTAATAGTAGCTCTACTTTCTGAAAGCTGGGTTGTTAAATATTTATCCAGACGTTCTTCTTTTGTTACTTTTATTTCTTCCATTTACTTCTTCTCCTTTTAAAACGGCTATTATTATTAAGAATATACCTATCACAATAGCAATATCGCTGATATTAAAGATAGGAAAACTATAGTCAAAAATATAAAAATGCAAAAAATCTTTAACATAGCCAAATATTAACCGATCTAATAAGTTACCCAAAATTCCCCCAATTAAAAGACCAAAAGCTAGAGTATTGCGTTTATTTCGTTTAAAACTATACATATAATGATAGATAATTATTAACATAATTATTGATATAATACTTAAAAATAATTGCTTGGACTTTAAAATTCCCCAGGCAGCTCCACTATTTTGGTAATAGGTTAAGTAAAAAAAATCCGGAATAACACAAATACTTGTACCTACGGACATTGTAATATTTATAACAGCTTTACTTATTTGATCTAAAGTAAAAACTAAAGTAGCTATTAAAAGAATTTTTTTAGTCATATTAATTCCTTTCTTAATTATTAAACATACGATACGGTTTTATTTTGGTCGGATCTTTTGGATATATTTGGTATATAGCTATTATTTTTCCTTTATAAACAAAGGCTGTTTTATCATGATTTAAATCATTAGGTAATATAGCGCCATTTTTCACTTTTTGATATTCTTCAAAACTAAGATTTTTCTTAGGAAAGTTTTTTAAAACATCTTCAATACTAAGTAATTCATAATTACCATCGATAATGTTTTCTATAGTATAAGAATTTTTTAAATCAAAAATGCCTTGTTTAGTTCTTATTAATTCTTGCATACAACCAATAGTATTTAGTTTGGTGCAAATATCTTTTATTAAAGAACGAATATAGGTTCCTTTAGATACTTTAACTTGAAATTTAATTAAATCATCTGTATAATCTAAAAGTTTTATATCATAAATACTAACCTCTCTTCGAGGTAGCTTAACAGGGATGTTTTGACGCGCATATTCATATAGTTTTTTGCCATTTATTCTAACTGCTGAATAAAGAGGAACTTCTTGTTTGTAAGTTTGTAAAAAGGAATCTAGAACCCTTTGAATTTCAACTGGCGAATATTTTTTGATTTTTTCTTGTTTTTGAATATTTCCCGTTATATCTAAAGTATCTGTACTGATGCCTAATTTTATGGTAGCTATATATTCTTTAGTTTCTTGAGTAAGAAGCTCACAAAGCTTTGTTGCTTCATTAATACATACAACTAAAACTCCAGTAGCTAAAGGATCTAAAGTTCCTGTATGCCCAATTTTTTTGGTATGAAATATTTTAGTTAATTTATTAATAGCTTCCCTACTAGTAATTCCTGATGATTTATTTAATAAAAGTACTTTGTTCATAATATCCCTACTATCTTTGAAAAAAAGCTTTTTTAAAGCTTTTTTTGATCATGAATTTTTTTGATTATATTTTCAATATTATTACCATAGTTAATAGAATCATCATATTTAAAAGATATTTTAGGTGTATGACGAATTTCGATACGGCTCGATAGTTCTTTACGAAAAAAACTATTAGCTTCGTTTAATTCTTTTAAAATGCTTTCTTTGTTTTCTTCATCAACTACTGTAAAATAAATAGTGGCATAGCTTAAATCATTTGTTACCTCTGCTCCCGTGATAGTAACTGTTTTAAAGTTATAATCTTGAGACTCAAAACTAATAATATTGCTAACTTCTTTGGCAATTAAAGATGCTATTCTTTTTATTTTGATACTTGTCATTTTATCACCTCTAGTTATTATTTTTCTTTTTTCTTTTTTAATGCTTCTTTAGCAGGAATTGGCATTGTATCTTTACGAGAAAGATTTAAACGTCCACGATTATCAAAGCCTAAAGCTTTAACTTTAATAATATCCCCTACTTTAACAACATCACTTGGTTTATCAATACGCATGATATCTAATTTAGAAACATGAACTAATCCTTCACAGCCCGCCCACAGTTCTACAAAGCAGCCAAAATCTTCAACTTTAACTACTTTACCTTCGTAAATAGCACCTATTTCAACCTCTTTGACTACAGATTCAATCATCTCTTTAGTTTTATTAATAATATCGATGTCTGAGTGGTATATGATAACACGACCGTCATCTTCTAAGTCAACTTTAACAGCATCTTTATCATTAACAGTTTTAACGTTACTAGCTTCTAAAATAATTTTGGTAATCATTTCGCCACCACGGCCAATAACATCTTTAATTTTTTCAGGATTAATATTGAAAGTGGCAATTTTAGGAGCATGTGGGCTAAGTTCTTTTTTAGGCTCACTTATACAATTTTGCATAACATCTAATATTTGTAAACGGGCTTTTTTAGCTTGAGCTAAGGCTTCTTTTAAAATGGACTTAGTGACTCCTTTGATCTTAATATCCATTTGTAAGGCCGTAATTCCTTTAGTTGTTCCAGCCACTTTAAAATCCATATCTCCCATGTGATCTTCAAGTCCTTGAATATCGGTTAAAATTGTATGATTTTTACCATCTGATATTAGACCCATGGCTATTCCAGCAACAGGGGCTTTTATTGGTACACCAGCGGCCATTAATGAAAGGCAACCTGCACAGATTGTGGCTTGAGATGATGAGCCGTTACTTTCCAAAATTTCACTAACTACGCGAATAGTATACGGAAATTCTTCTTCACTAGGAATTACTTGAGCCAAAGCTCTTTCCCCTAAAGCTCCATGACCAATTTCTCTTCGACCTGGTGCTCCATATCTTCCTACTTCTCCGACACTAAAAGAAGGAAAATTATAATGTAACATAAATCTTTTGGAATCTTCTAAGCCTAAGCCATCTAAAATTTGATGTTCACCGATGGCTCCTAAAGTAGTAGTAGCTAAAGCTTGCGTTTGGCCTCGAGTAAATAAGGCACTTCCATGAGTTCTTGGCAATAAATCTATTTGAGCATCTAAAGGTCTAATTTCATCAAGTTTACGACCATCAGGACGAATCTTTTCTTCTGTGATAAGTCTTCTTACTTCATCAGATTCAATTTTATCAAGAACTTTACTAACTTGTTTTAACCATTCATCGCGATCGTCTTTGTCGCTATATACTTCCGTAAAATTTTCAATAGCTTGTTCTTTTACTTTCTCTACTTTTTCAATACGTAGAAGTTTATCTTTTTCCTTGATAGCTGCTAACATACTTTCTCTTGCGTATTCTTGAACGCTTTTTTCCAGTTCTTCATCAATTTTAGCAAGTTCTACTTCTACTTTTTCTTTACCTATTTCTTTAATAATTTCTTCTTGAAAATCACATAAGATTTTTATATGTTCGTGCCCAAACATTAAAGCATCAAGCATAACTTTTTCACTTACTTCTTTTGCTCCGGCCTCAACCATACAAATTGCCTCTTTAGTACCAGCAACAGTTAAAAGAAGTTCACTTTTTTCACTTTGCTCACTACTAGGATTAATAATAAATTCTTTGCCTATTTTTCCAACAATAACTCCGGCAACAGGCCCATCAAAAGGAATATTAGAAATTCCTAAAGCTAAAGAAGAACCTAACAAAGCTGCCATTTCCGGCGAGTAATCTTGATTTACTGATAATACCGTATTAATAACTTGAACTTCATTACGAAAATTTTCATCAAACATTGGTCTGATAGAGCGATCAATAAGGCGTGCGGCTAAAGTGGCATTTTCACTAGGTCGTCCTTCTCTTTTAATAAATCCGCCCGGAATTTTACCAACTGAATATAGTTTTTCATTATAAACAACGGTTAGTGGAAAAAAATCTTGAGTCACAGCATTTTTTCCCATTACAGCAGCAGTCAAAATCACGGTATCTTCATAGCGTATTAAAACGCTTCCGTTAGCTTGTTTTGCCAGTTCTCCTGTTTCAACAGTGATCTTTTTTCCTAAAAAATTTAATTCAAATGTTTTTTTCATACTTCTTCTCCATATTCTTAAAAAAATAGGCACTGAAAAATAAGGTGCCTACTTTCTAATATTTAACTCTTTAATTAACTCACGATATCCTACAACATCATTTTCTTTAAGATAGTCAAGCAAACTACGACGTTTACCAACTTTCTTTTGAAGACCACGTTTAGAATGATAATCATGAATATGAACTTTTAAATGTTCTGTTAACTCATTAATTTCTTCAGTAAGAATAGCGATTTGAACTTTACTATTGCCACTATCTTTTTCATCTTTACCAAATTTTTTAACAAGTTCAGCTTTCTTTTCTTTTGTTATAGCCATATATGTTCCTCCTTATTATAAATATTAAATTTATATCCTAGTCTAAATCCGGAAGATGGTTTAAACCACGAAATAAATAACTACCAATAAATTATATTATAGTTTCAAGGATAAATCAACTAAAAATTTGGATAGTAATCGACTAACTATGTTTAATTTGTGATAATGTCTTAAGTGTTAACTTGCGAAAATGTCTCGATGTTATATAATACTCCACTGAGGT
>CALVQP010000055.1 GCA_944358225.1 uncultured Bacilli bacterium | reverse complement strand
AAACATGTATATTATACTACTATCAGACTTATTTCAGTTTTTTATCATAAAACGGAATTCCAAATAAAAATCTACCTAATAAAGCAAAGAATATAAATTTTTCTTGCGCCTTTTCATCTTTTGTGCTAATATCTTAGTTGCAGTTATATATTTTTATATAAGTGTTTTAAGTGGGAGGGAAAGCGGATGCCCTAGACCACTAGCGAAAACAATATCAAGGAGGTGTTTTTCGTGGCAAAAGAAGTCGTAAAGAAAATTAAACTACAAATTCCTGCGGGAAAAGCAACGCCTGCTCCACCGGTTGGAACAGTACTTGGACCTGCTGGAATTAATTTACAAGAGTTCTGTACTAAGTTTAATGATGCAACAAGAGAAAAAATGGGCGATATTGTACCTGTAGAAATATCTTTATATGAAGATAGAAGTTTCGATTTTGTTCTTAAAACTCCACCAGCTGGTTTCTTAATCAAGAAAGCTGCTAAAATTCAAAAAGGAAGTCAAAAAGGAGCAAATGAAATTGTTGCAACAATTTCAAAAGAAGATCTTAAAGCAATTGCTGAAACTAAATTACCTGATTTAAATGCCTATGATGTTTCATCAGCAATGAAGATTATTGAAGGTACAGCTCGTAATATGGGTGTAGCTGTTAAAGGACTAAATGATAAAGAATTAGAAGAACAACAAAAAGAATCAGCTGCTCATGAAGCCGAAATGGCCAAACGTGATGCCCAACTTGCAAAGATGGAAGAAGAATCTACTAAAGAAATCGGCGAAGTTGAAGTCATAACTGAAAAAGAAAAAAATGATGAAGAATAATTGTAATCCGCTAATAAACCACAGTTAGGAGGGAAAATTAATGAAGAAGTACGGCAAAAAGTATGTGGAAGCTTCTAAAAGCATTGAAAAAAATAAATTATATGATGTTAAAGAAGCGATTAAGCTAGCTAAAGAAACTAGTACAACTAAATTTGATAGTACTATCGAAGTAGTATTTAAACTTAATGTTGATCCTAAAAAAGCTGATCAACAATTAAGAGGATCATTGGTATTGCCTAATGGAACAGGTAAAACTAAAAAAGTATTAGTAGTTGCCAAAGGTGAAGCTGCCGAAGCTGCCAAAAAAGCTGGTGCTGACTACGTAGGTGATACTGATATGATAGATAAGATCCAAAACGAAAACTGGTTTGATTTTGATATAATTGTAGCTACTCCTGAAATGATGCCTGTATTAGGTAAGTTGGGACGTATTCTTGGTCCAAAAGGGTTAATGCCAAATCCAAAAACTGGAACAGTTACAACTGATACAGCTAAAGCTGTTGAAGATATCAAAAAAGGTATGGTTGAGTACAAAACTGATACTTTTGGAAATATTCACAGTATTATTGGAAAAGTGTCTTTTGATGAAAAAGCATTACTAGAAAATATTACTTATACATACAAAGTAATTGAAAAAGCTAAACCACAAACTGTTAAAGGAACATATATTCAAAATATTTCGGTATCCACAACCATGGGTCCAGGAATTAAAATTGATAAAAATTCTTTTGACAACTAAGAGCTAATTGTATATAATAATTTTGAAAAAAACGTTTTACCGTAGACAGTAGGGGCTATTAAGCTTAATAATCCTACCGAGGAAAGACTTTCTTATTAACTAGTTTAATAATTTAAGCTTTCCTTTCTATGGGAAAGTTTTTAATATTAAAAGGAGGAAAAAGATGGCAAGCGCAGAAAAACTTAAAGTTAAGAACGAAATTGTTAAGACGATAACTGAAAAGATAAAAAATAGTGAAGCTGTTATTTTAGTAAGTTATCAAGGATTGACAGTTGCTGATCTTAGCAAGTTAAGAACTGAACTAAGAAAGTCAAATAGTGAAATAAAAATCTTTAAAAACACTTATGTAAAAAGAGCTTTAGATGAATTAAAGATTAATATTGATGATTTCTTAGAAGGACCAAATGCAATTGTTTTTGGTGCTGAATTACTTGAACCAATTAAAGTGATTTCTAAATTTGCTAAAGATAATCAAAATTTAGAAATTAGAGTTGGTATAATTAGTGGTGATGTTGCTGGACTTGATGTAATCAATGAATATGCATCTATACCATCTATGGAAGGCTTGCTTACTATGCTAGCTGGAGGCATGATGGAACATGTTAGAAATTTATCTATCAGTTTAAATTTATATGCCGAACAATTAGAAGAAAAATAAGAAAGGAAAGATAAAAATGGCAAAATTAAATAAGGAAGATTTCATTAATGGATTAAAAGAAATGACTATTCTTGAAGTTAAAGAATTAGTTGACGCTATGAAAGAAGAATTTGGAGTAGATCCATCTGCAGCTGTTGTAGCTGCTGCTCCTGCAGAAGCTGCTGTAGAAGAAAACACAACAAAAACTGTAGTATTAAAAGAAGCTGGAGCAGCTAAGATTGCTGTAATTAAAGTTATCCGTGAAATTACAGGTTTAGGGCTTGTTGAAGCTAAAGGTTTAGCTGACAAAGGCGGAAACATTAAAGAAAATATCAGTGCAGATGAAGCTAATGAAATCAAAGCTAAATTAGAAGAAGCTGGAGCTACTGTAGAATTAGCTTAAATTAAGATTTATAAAAGTCACAATAAGATTGTGACTTTTATAATAAATAAACTGTTTCTATTATGGTTTTGCTTTAAGTATAATTATGTAATTTAAAACTTAGATAATTGAGACTTATGGATTTTTATATTATATATATACTTCTTCTATTAAGAGTATTAGAATCCCAAAATAATATAGAAAGGATCAATTTAATAGATTAATAATTTCTATGTGAATGTTAAGTGTAAATATGAAAAAAATAATAAAAAAAATTCATAATAAATTTATTTATTCTGGAAGAGTTGAAAATTTATCAAAAATATTACTACCGTTATTAAAACATTCAAAAAACGTTTTGGATGTAGGTTGTGGAGACGGATTGATTGATAGTAATATCATGAAAAAGAATAAAAATATTAAAATTGATGGAATTGATGTTCTACTGCGATCACACTCTTACATTAATATCACTAAATATAACGGAACCAAAATACCTTACAAAGATTCATCGTTTGATACAGTTATGGTTATTGATGTATTACACCACACTAAATCAATCGATTCAATTATGGCTGAACTAACAAGAGTTAGTAGTAAATATATAATTATAAAAGATCATATCAAAACAGGATTATTATCTTACTTGAAATTAAGATTAATGGATTATGTTGGGAATAGTTACTTAGATATAAATCTTCCTTATAATTATTTAACAAAAGAAGAGTGGAAAAAACTATTTGCCGACAACAATCTAAATATAATTAAAATTAAAAGTGATATAAAACTATATGGTGGAAGATTTGGCACTATTTTTAATAATAACTTGCATTTTATTGCCCTTTTAGAAAAAAATAATAATTCTAAAAGTTAAGTGATTACTAAAGAAGCTGAAAATCTTCTTTTTACATACTATAAATGAAAAAACTATAAAATGATCAAGTCTTGTCCAAAATCACTATTTTATAAAGAGATCTTTTAGTTCACATTAACTTAGTTTTCAAAAGTATTGCAACCAATTTAAAATAATTGTGTTTTTTTATTGTTTCAAGTATAATTAAGTAAAAGAAAAGGAGGAAGTAAAAAGTGATAAAAAAAATTATTGGTATTATCTTTACGCTTGCGGTAATAGCTTGGTTGGGAATAGTTATTATGGATTTTTTAGCTGTTAAAGACAATAAAGAACCTAGATTTTGTCTGAAAAATACTACCCAAAATTATGGAACAAAAAAAACTCAAACTTGTATTGGACTTGGATACAAAGTTAATAAATACTATGAAAATGATCAATTAACGGCAACTGAAATTGGACCATTTTTTATAAAGGATAAAAATGCAACCAATTAAAAAAAATGGATTTGGAGTAACTGCCATGGTTATTTACATCTGCATATTACTTGCCTTTTTACTCATAACTAGTATTAATATTTACGTTTATTATAATCAAAAGGAAAATGCACATCGTTCTGTTCCTAGTGAAAATACAGGTAGTGAGGAATCGGTCAACGAAGCGCAACAAATATATACTGACTATGAAAAAGAAATGAAAAGCCGAACCATAACATATATATATATATATTATGAAAAAGATTTGAATAACACCAAAATAAAAGTGCCATTATCTAAATTAATAGAAAGCGATTTACTCCAGATTTTAAAAGATCCAGTAGATCAAAAAGCGTGTACGGGATATACCATAATTAGTGTAGAAAATAAAAAAATTATTAGTAATCCGTATTTAAAGTGCTCAAATTATGTTAGTAAAGGATATGAAGAAAATGAAACAAATGAAAATGATTAGTATTCTTTGGGGAGCAATACTCCTAGGTATAGTCATACTACTGACGATATTTGGAATTCTTTTTAATAAAAAGAATAAAATATATACAGACATGGAAGAAGATTTAGTGAATAAAGCTCAAAAATACGTGGAAACATCGTTTCTATACCCTCAAGATAATAAAACAGTAGAAATAACTTTAAAAGAGTTACAAGATGCTAAACTTGTCGATGAATTTGAAGTAGAAAACGCTTCATGTGATGGTTATGTTACTTTAAAAAAAGACAATGGAGTGTACAAGTATAAGGGATATATAAATTGTCCAGAATACAAAACTAAAAATTATGCCAAAAATTCTTGACGAGCCAAATTAGAAATGATATATTATTTATGTTTTAAATCTTGATTCTGCCGCGGTAGAATCAAATTTAATAGGATGTATGATACACCAGGATGTGTGTATATTGAGAGGAGGATAATATGCCAACAATTAATCAACTAGTAAAACATGGAAGAAAAAGTAAAAGTCAAAAAAGTAAAAGTCCTGCTTTAAACAAAGGATTTAATAGTATGACTCGTAAAGAAACAAATACTAATAGTCCTCAAAAACGTGGTGTTTGTACACGTGTAGGAACTCGTACTCCAAAAAAACCAAACTCAGCATTACGTAAGTTTGCTCGTGTTAGACTTTCAAATGGTCGTGAGGTTGATACTTATATTCCAGGTGAAGGACATAACTTACAAGAACATAGTGTTGTATTAGTACGTGGTGGACGTGTTAAAGACCTTATCGGTGTTCGTTATCACATTGTTCGTGGTGCTCTAGATACTCAAGGAGTGCAAAATAGAAAACAAGGCCGTAGTAAATATGGTACAAAAAGACCTAAGTAAAAAATGAGGAAGGAGAAACATTATGCGTAAAAGACGTGCAGTAAAAAGAGATGTTTTACCAGATCCTATATATAATTCTAAAGTAGTTAGTAAATTAATTAATCAAATTATGCAAGATGGAAAAAAAGGAACTGCTCAAAGAATTTTATATGAAGCTTTCGATATAATCAAAGAAAAGACTGGTAAAGACCCAATTGAAGTGTATAATCAAGCACTTGAAAATATTAAACCAGCATTAGAAGTTAAAACTCGTCGTGTTGGTGGATCTAACTATCAAGTACCAATCGAAGTTAGTGAAGATCGCGCGCAAACTTTAGCCTTACGTTGGTTAGTAAATTATGCTAAACTTAGAAACGGTAAAGGAATGGCTGAAAAGTTGGCGTTTGAAATTATCGATGCAGCAGCATCAACAGGTGGTGCTGTGAAAAAACGTGAGGATACTCACAAAATGGCAGAAGCTAATAAAGCATTTGCTCATTATAGATGGTAGGTGATATAGATGGCAAGAGATGTATCTATAGATAAAATCAGAAATTTCGGAATCATGGCTCATATTGATGCCGGAAAAACAACTACTACAGAAAGAGTACTTTTCCACACTGGAATCACTCATAAAATTGGTGAAACTCATGATGGTGAGTCTCAAATGGACTGGATGGAACAAGAAAAAGAAAGAGGTATTACAATTACTAGTGCCGCAACAACCGCTCACTGGAAAGGATATCGCTTTAATATTATAGACACTCCAGGTCACGTAGATTTCACAATCGAAGTTCAACGTTCCTTAAGAGTATTAGACGGCGCAATTGCTTTAATTGATGCTCAAGCCGGAGTTGAACCTCAAACTGAAACTGTCTGGCGCCAAGCTAACGAATATAAAGTTCCAAGAATGATTTGTGCTAACAAAATGGATAAATTAGGTGCCGATTTTTACTTTAGTTTAAAAACAATTAAAGAAAGATTAGGTGCTAATGGAGCTGCTATTCAATTGCCAATCGGGGCTGAAAGTGAATTTAATGGAATCATTGATTTAGTAACAATGAAAGCTTATCAATATGATGGAGCTCAAGAAGAAAACCCTACAGAAATTGAAATTCCTGAAGACATGCGTGATAAAGCTTTAGAATATCGTACAATGCTAATTGAAGCCGTAGCTGATTCAGACGAAGATTTAATGATGGCTTTCCTAGAAGGAGAAGAAATATCTGCTGAGGTATTAAAAAAAGCTATAAGAAAAGCTACTCTTGCAGTTGAATTCTTTCCCGTACTTTGTGCCACAGCTTTAGGTAATATGGGTATTAAATTATTACTTGATGCCGTAATTGACTATTTACCTGCTCCAACTGATGTTGAAGCGATTGAATGTGTAGATAAAGACGGTAATGATGTATTTAGACATCCAAGTGATAAAGAACCATTTACAGCTTTAGCATTTAAGATAATGACTGATCCATTTGTAGGACGTCTATCTTTCTTTAGAGTTTATTCTGGAGTATTAAAAAGTGGTTCATATGTTTTAAACTCTACTAAAAATGAAAAAGAAAGAATTGGTCGTGTACTACAAATGCATGCTAATCAAAGAAAAGAAATTAGCGAAGTTTATACTGGAGAAATAGCCGCAGCTGTAGGATTAAAAAATACGACTACTGCTGATACATTATGTGATGAAAAGAATTTCTGTATTATGAAAGGTATGGAATTCCCTGAACCAGTTATTGATATTGCAATAGAGCCAAAAAGCAAAAATGATCAAGATAAGATGGCTATTGCTTTACAAAAACTTGTTGAAGAGGATCCAACTTTACGCGTTAAAACTGATGCAGAAACTGGCCAAACAGTTCTTTCTGGTATGGGAGAATTACATTTAGACGTAATAGTCGATCGTATGAAACGCGAATTTAACGTTGAATGTAACAAAGGTAAACCACAAGTTGCTTATCGTGAAACCATTACTGTTGCAGGTGAGTGTGAAGGTAAATATATCAAACAATCAGGTGGACGCGGTCAGTATGGTCATGTTTGGATTAAATTTGAACCAAATCACGAAAAAGGCTATGAATTTGTTGATGCTGTTGTTGGTGGCGTAGTTCCTCGTGAATATATTCCTGTAACCGACAAAGGATTACAAGAAGCAATGGCAGGCGGAATATTAGCTGGATATCCACTAGTTGATGTTAAAGCAACTTTATATGATGGTTCATATCATGATGTTGACTCATCAGAAATGGCTTTCAAAATTGCTGCCAGTTTAGCTTTAAAAGAAGCAAAAAATAAATGTAAACCAGTTC
>CALVQP010000054.1 GCA_944358225.1 uncultured Bacilli bacterium | reverse complement strand
CGTAGTTTCAAGTAAATGTGATTTGGTTATCTTTTAGGACTCCAATGGCTATGTACGCGAAATTTTGGATTATCAAAAATATTAGTTTCATATGTTCCTATATCAATTATACTAATATTATTTTTCCATAAAATATAGGGTAAGATAAGTTGATCTCGATTAATATTACTTTTTTTAAACTCTTGATACCATTTATCAAGAATAATCTTGGCAGTGGAATTTTTCAGATCGCAAGCAATTATGCCCGCTTCAAACAAACCACTAAGTTTGGGTAATTTTTCAGCTTTATATTTTTTTATTTGTTTTTTAATAGCTTGGGAATTCCCTCTTTTTAATGCTAAACAACACTTTGCTTCTTCATATACATCATTACGACGACGATGCGTATGTAAAGCTAAACCACTTTGATCGTTTATATAAGAAAAACACTCATCTACTTCTGATATAATTTCAATACTACCATCTACATATAAAGAATAATCGTAATTGGGAAATAATTCTTGAGGATGCATTTTTATATATCTGTTAATTAGTATAGGATTGTAATCGCACTTTTGCATTATATGCTTTGGTATAAAAGAACGTTTCCAATAATTACTTTCTTTAGTAATTTCGGCTTGATCTGTAAAAACTATATAATCTACATTTTTAGTAGGTATTTTAATATCCCATAATTTATCATAAGAGCCTATGATGCAGGTGTATACTACTTTTTTACCATAACGGTCACATACTTTTTGAGATGATAAATCAATAATTTTTTTCCAAGGCCTGATTTTTTCTTTTATTCTAATTTTTATAGATTTTAAAACTGGTTTTAATTTGCAAGAAGATAAATTATTTTTAATTCCCTTACGAAAACGGGCTTTTTGCCGTAATGGATTATTATATATTTGGATATATTCCTCACTTAATTTTTCAATGGCTCTTACATATTCATCAGTTTTCATTTTCCGTAAAGTTGAGATTATTTAAATACCAGTCAATAGTTATAGGAAGTGCTTGTTCTATTGTGTACAATACTTTATAGTTTATACACTGACAAGCTAATTTAACATCGGCTTGACTATTTAATATATCTCCCTTTCTTGTGGGTTTATAAATGGGAGGAATATCTTTTTGTAAATATTTAGCAATTTGAAAATATAAATCTTTAATTTGGGTTTTCTGATTACAAGCAACATTATAAACTTTTCCAAATACTTCTTGATTTTGACATTCTAAACCTTTTAAATTAGCAAATACGACATTTTCAACAAAAGTAAAATCTCGTGATTGTAAACCATCACCATATATCAAAGAAGGCTTGTTTGAAAGTAGATTTTTAATAAAATTAGGGATAACTGCAGAATACAATCCATCGGCATTTTGGCGCGGTCCAAATACATTAAAATATCTTAAGCCAATAGTTGCAAGACCATATAGATTTGTATAAATTTTTGCATATTCTTCACATGTTTTTTTCGTTAAAGCGTATGGCGATAATACATTACCAACATTATTTTCATGTTTAATTTTATCAGTATTATCCCCATACACAGATGAACTTGAAGCATAAACAAAAACCTTTACGTTATTTCGAACTGCCGCTTCTAACATGTTTAAAGTCCCTTTAATATTATTTTCTTCATAAGCTAAAGGTTGATTAATACTTTTAGGAACACTTCCCCAAGCAGCTTGATGGGATATATAATCAATGTTATAACAAGCCTTTAAACAAGTATCAAAGTCGCAAATACTTCCCCTTATGAGTTCGAAATTGGGATTTTCTAAAAAGGATGAAATATTTTCTTGTTTCCCTGTAGAAAAATCATCTAAGCAACGAACCTTATATCCTAAATTCAATAATTTTTCGCATATATGCGAGCCAATAAAACCTGCTCCCCCCGTAACTAAAAAGATGCTATTAGGTTGAAAATTAAATTTTGTTTTTCTCATTAAAATCACACTTCCTTTTATAAACGCCAATAAATAATATTTTTACTTTCGAGCTCTTTTTTATTTTTAATTCCTTTAACATCAATAATAATTTTCTTCTGTTTATTATACATTTGTAAAATTTCTTCTGTTTGCAACTCAATGAATTCTTGGTGAGCAACTGCTATTATAACAACATCTAAATTTTTCAGTTCTTGTTTAGTAACTAAATTAATATTATATAGTTTTTGTACTTCCTCAGCATTAACTACCGGATCGTAAACTAACGTTTTGGCTTTTTTTGCTATTAAACTTTGATATATTTTAAAAACTTGACTATTTCTAACATCTGGACAATTTTCTTTAAAACTAAATCCTAATATACCAACTTTTAATTTAGATATTTCCAAGTCATTTTCATGCGTTAACTTCATAATATTTAAAACAATAAATTCACTAATATAGTTATTTATTTTTCTAGCATTATACAGAAGTTTGGGAAAATATCCCCCTGCTTGATTACTTTGAGTAATCAAATAATATGGATCGACACTTATACAATGTCCTCCTACTAATCCCGGCTCGAAATTTAAAAAATTCCACTTCGTTTTAGCACATTCAAGAACTTCCTTTGTATCAATTTTTAAATTATGTAAAATGATACTCATTTCGTTAATAAAAGCTATATTTACATCACGTTGAGAGTTTTCAATAACTTTGGCTGCCTCGGCAACTTTGATACTAGGAGATTTGACTACATTTTTAATAATACTTTTATAAATATCAAAAGCTAAATTAGTCGCTTTTTCATTGCTACCAGCAACCAATTTCACAGTATTTTTTAAATTGTGTTTTTTATCCCCAGGATTAATTCGTTCTGGAGAATAGGCTATTAAAAAATCTTTTTTATGCTTCAAATGACTATATTTTTCTATGATAGGGACACAAAGCTCCTCCGTAACTCCAGGATAAACAGTACTTTCTAGAATAACTAATGAATTTTGGGTAATTACTTTAGCTATAGTATGGCAAGCTTCTTCTAGTAAAGTCAAATCAGGCTCATTTTTATCATCTACTGGAGTGGGAACAGTGATAATGAAAACTTTTGATTCCTTTAATTTTTGAGCATTACAAGTAAAGTATGCATGGCACTTTTTTAATCTTTTTTCGCCGATTTCATTAGTTAAATCTTTTTTCTGTTGATAGGCCAGTACTTTTTCTTTATTAGTATCATAAGCTATTACCTTATAATGTTTAGAAAAAGCTTCTACTAAAGGTAGCCCAACATACCCTATTCCTAGTATAGCAATACTTTCCTTTTTCTTTTTTAAAGATTTTAACAAATTAAAATTTTGAGATGTTTGCTGATGAAGATGCATACGGATTTTATAATTTTGAGCGATATTTATTGCCATGGATCCGATATCTTGATAAGAAAAATTAAGTTTATGTAAAGTGTAAGGCAAAACAATTTGATCACGATATGTTTGACTATTTACAAAATCTTCATACCATGCTTGCATAATTTTTTGCGCATTTGAATTTTGTAAATCAGTAGCTATTATTGTGGCTTCTAGTAACCCTGTTTCTTGAGGAAAATTTTCTTTTTTTAATTTATCTTGCCACTTTTTTATGGCTTTAATATTTCCCTTTTTTAAACGAATTAGGGTCTTGATCTCTTCATAAACATCATTTCTTCTGCGATGATAGTGCATTGCAAGTCCTGTTTTATTGTTTATATATGAAAAAAATTCTGTTACATCAGATATTAGTTGCACATTTCCATCAATATACAAAGCATAATCATATCCGGCAAATACTTCTTGAGGATGCATTTTCAAATAACGATTTATTAAAATTGGATTTTGGCAACATATAGTAATTATGTGTTTAGGAATTTTTTTATATTGCCATATTCCATTTAAAAACATATTATCATTGTCTGAAAAAACAAAATAATCAGCATTTTCCATTTTAATTAAAGGCTCTTTTACCTGATCATAATTATTTGTTATACAGGTATAGATGTCAATTTTTCTTATCCTTATTTGGTGAGTTTGAGAAATTTGGTGAGAGGGATGAGGTGGTTTTCTTCTGAATCTTTTATTTTCTAATGACTGAATAATTATATTAAATACTTTACTAAATTGACCGTGTTTTAAGTAATCATATGTAATTTTCTTTAAACGGTAACGTTGTAATTCTTTACTATTATAACTACGAATACAGTCTTTATTTAGTTCTTCAATTGTTTTTAAGTATATCTTTTTATCCATAGTCCCTCCCTGTTTTTTATTTTTTTAAATTTTTCATAAATTTTGTATATTGTTTAATGACTTCTGTTGTTTCTCCTTGCATTTTGACTTTACCATCATGAAGCCATATTACCCGTGAACATAATTCTTCTATCATAGACGTGCTGTGAGAAACAACTATAACTGTTTTATCTTCTTTTTTTATTAATTCAGTAATTTTATTATAACTTTTTTCTTTAAAATGAATGTCACCTACAGATAAAACCTCATCAATTAAAAGAATATCTACTTCCAAAAAAACAGCAATGGAAAATGATAATTTAGAGTACATTCCTGATGAGTAGGTACTAACTGGTTTATATATAAAATCTTCTAACTCACTAAATTCTATAATTTGGGATAATTTACTGTCAATATAAGCCTTGTTGTAACCATAAAGCATTCCTGATAAGTAAATGTTTTCATAACCAGTTAATTTATTATCAAATCCTGTTCCTAAAGAAAGCAAACCAACCTTTAAATTATTGGCAATTTCAATTGTTCCTTCGTTAGGAGAAAAAACATTGGCAATAGTTTTTAAAAGAGTCGATTTGCCGCTGCCATTTTGGCCAATTATCCCTAAAACTTCTCCTTTTTCTAAGGAAAAAGAAATATTTTTTAAAGCTTGAAATGTAGTGACTTTTTTTAAAGAAAAGAGAGCTTTAAAGTCATTTTTTTCAATCGTTTTATAACTTAAGCTAACATTTTTGACCTTTAGTATTTTCATCGCAACACCTTTATATAAGTATTTTCGTTTCTTTTAATAAGTTGTAACCCTATTTTACAAATAATTAATCCAATTATAAGCCAAATAAGTAAATAAAATGATAATCCCTGGTGATACATTAAAACATTTCGTGCTTCGTTAATAAAAAAAGCAATAGGATTGGCTTTTAACAAAATATTACCCGCAATGGGTGGCAGACTGTTAGTTATTGAATAAAAAATACCACTAAAGTAGAAAATAAAACGTAAAAGAATTCGAACTATGTCATTTAGATCATTTACATAAACACCAAAATGCATAAGAATCATTCCACACCCAAATGTAAAAATGTACATAACGACAATAATTGGCAAAAGTAACAAGACATTAAAAGAGATTTTAATCCGAAAAATAGCTAATAATATGAAAATAATAAAAATAGAAATAAACATTTTAAAAAGCAAAACAAATGATTTTACCATTAATAGTACGTATTTAGGAATGTAAGTTTTGGTTACTATGTTACGATTATCTCTAATGACATTTACACTACAACTGATTAATCGAGAAAAGTAATCCCAAAAAGTTATTCCAATAAATACAAAGATAGGAAAATTTGGCTCTGCCCTTTTAAATACAACTTCTACAATAAACATATAAGTTAGCATATAAAAAAGAGGATTTAAAACTAACCATAAGGCATTTAAATATGAAGAAGCAACCTCACTTTTTAATTTTGATTTACTAGAAAATAAAATGTAATTAAAATATTTTTTGCATCCGCGCACACTATCAATCATTATGGCCTCGATATTTGTTGTTTATAGTTCGCATTGTTTTTAAAAGTGTAGGATCTTCACCAAACTTTTGAGCTTGGTAAATTAGTGAGGCCACATCTTTAGGTAAACATGATCCTCCATAACCACGATCATCCTCATAGACAAACGTGTGGCTTTTTGTAATTCTCGGATCTCTTGCCCAAGCCTCACGTACTTTGTTGTAGTCTATTTTCATAGCTTGCGCAATATCATACATTTGATTACAAAATGTTACTTTTAAAGCTAGATAAGCATTTTCCATATATTTAGCTAATTCAGCTTCGTTACTGGATAAAAAATAAATATCAATATCCGAATTATAAACAGTTTGATAAGCTTTTAAAGCTAAATTAGAACTTGTTTGTTCACCACCCAAAACTAACCACTTACGATTTTTTAAGTTGGTAAATGGATGATCAACTGTTTCTCCGTAATATTCTGGTTGAAAAACGATTTTTTTGTTTAGTTCTTTTACTTTGCTTTCAGTATAGCCTACGGGAACTGTGGATCTAATAATTATTACATCAGATTCGATCCAATCAAGCACTTCATCAACACAAGTTGTATCACATGATCCATCATTATTTTGAGGTGTAGGAACACATACAAAAACAGCTTGACAAGAGTTTATTTCTTCCTTTGTTCCCTTTGTATTTTTATACTTATCATAGACAATAGCCTCTGGAAATAATTCTTTCATTGCAGTACCAACGTGTCCTAAACCGACTATTCCAATTTTCATGTTGTCACCTTCTTTTAATAGCCTTATCATAACTTACTTCTAACAAATTATTTTGACTCTTTTCTGTTTATATAGTAACCCTCTTCAGCACACTTTGTCAAGAAAAGTTACTTATTAGATATTTTAAAAATTTAAATTAAAATAATAAATTCACTTTTTGATAAATTAAGAGAAATAAATTTTAATTCTCTTAATTAGTTATTAAATTTTATGCAACAAAATCAATATAAAGGGCATTATTTTATATTTAAAAACGTGCTTTGTCTTTTTCAACAACTAGTTTGGCAGCTACGAGAATTATCTTTTTAATTCAACGTTAAAAATTTAAAACTTTAGATTAAAAAAACAATGATGATAGTTCCGTAAAAATTGTCCCATTTCTAAATTTCAATAAAATGCATCATTTGGTTTTTGTTAAAATATAAATGCTTTGCTAATCTATTTAATCAATTTTCTAATTGGACAGTTTGCGGGATAACTTGTTAGCGGACCATCGTTAAGTGGCAAAGAGATAGGCATATCATCATTCCATTGGCAAACACCACTATTACTGGAAGTTCTTAGTGATCCTTTACATTCAGAACAATACAAATTTTCACAATAAGCCTCTAGCAAAGAAGACAAAGCTTTTTTATATTTTAAATTTTCACAGAGCAACATTTTTTTATAACTTCAAGATCTTCTTTTGTAAACATATTTTTTTCACACACTCTTGGAAAATTAATGTCTTTTTTAAATCCTACAATCATAATATCCTTCTTTCGATTCAAGTAATACGATAGCATACAAAATATTTATTTTCAAGTGCATGCAATATATGCTGCAGCTCATCTCCAACTGCTTTGTAGAAAAATAAATTTAGTTCGAGTTTTACATTCCTATATGTGATTTGAACAAAGCAAAAGCAATAAAACTTAAGATGAAAATCTTAATATAAATTTATCAAAAAAGATAGAAAAATGCTCTTTGACAATAAAGTTAATAAAAAGATACACAATGAAAATAAGTTAAACTTATGTAAGTTCACCAGTTTTCTCATAATGATAAGCTTTAGATGCGCCTAGGTGTTTTTTTCATTAAATTTTTTCTATGAAAAAAAAGCCTTTAAATAAAGGCTTTCTTGTTTTCTCAAATGGTGGCTCCAGCGGGAATTGAACCAGCGACACAAGGATTTTCAGTCCTCTGCTCTACCGACTGAGCTATGAAG
>CALVQP010000053.1 GCA_944358225.1 uncultured Bacilli bacterium | reverse complement strand
TGGTTTATTAATGACTTTTTATTCTTTATTAAGTATAATAAACAAAGAAAATTATTAGTACAAATTACAATTTATCGGTTAAATATTTATAAAAAATTTGTAGTTAAATTTTAGTTATTTTTTATAAAAAATAATTCAAATTTACTTATATTTAATCAAATCTATTCAAACTTACTCGAATTTTACAAGTAATGAAAAGCCTTAAAAATAAAGGCTTTTTTGATATTTTACACTATATCACTAATTAGAGCTTTTTTTTCATACCCGGAAGGTCGGGGGTTCAATCCCCTCCGCCGCTACCAAATTGATTTTATAGCTTTACAAAAACTTATTATTAACGGTTTTGTAAAGCTTTTATTTTTTTCTTTAAAAAAAACTACTTTTTCAGTAGCTAAATCCATTTAGAAATAAAGATATTTCTTGTAACTCCTTCTTCATAGCGATCAAATATTTTAATAATATTATCTATTATCACTTTTAATACATTTACGGATCTTCGAACTTTAATTGTTAAAAGTTCTTTTTTCATTTCTTTACGAAATAAATAATCGTCTATGTATTTTGAAACTATTGTATCGACTTTAGTAACTTTTTTTAATTCTTCAAGATCGTTTTTTTGAACTGATGCCACGTAATCCTGATAAAAAGAAATCAATTTTTCACTAACGTAGTCTGATTCAAAAAATTCAAAATTAATGATCTTATTATAATTAGGACAGTAATTTAAAATAATATCTTTACTCATCAAAACAGCTCTTTTCTACTTTCGTACTATAAGTAAATTATAGTAAAAAAAAATTGTTTTGTCAAAACAATTTTAGTACATCCTGGAGTGTTATATAAAGCATTAAAATCATTAATAGAATAAATCCAACAGTATGGAAAATATTTTCTACTTTAGGATCAACAGGACTTCCTTTAATTTTTTCGATAATTAAAAATAAAATTCGTCCCCCATCAAATGCTGGAAAAGGTAAAATATTTATAAAACCTAAATTGATACTCAAAAAAGCAATTAAATAGATTAGTTGTTGAATTCCAAGACTCAAGCTCTGCCCCACTACACCATATATTCCAACTGGTCCGGATAAAGCACTTAGTCCTAAATTACCAGTAAATAAATTTATGATAACTAATCCCATGGAATTTATTACTGCTCCGAATTTTAAAACCGCATATTTTAACGAATTTACAACCCCTCTTTTTACAGTAGTATCTATTTGAACACCAAACACTCTTGTTTCATTACCATCTGCATCTTTTTCTTTTACAGGTTTAACATCATATTCTTTGATAGTGCCATCTTTTTTTTGGACTTTAAAAGTATAGGTATCATTTTTACTTTTTAAATTTAGAAGAATTTGCGCTTTATCCCATGTATTTACCTCCGTTCCATTAATCGCTAAAATTCGATCTTCCGCTTCAATTCCTGCCTTAGCTACTGGATAATCAGGAACAGCTTCTGCAACGATAGGTTCTAGTCCAGAAGACCCCCATATTAATGCCGAAACAAATAGCAATACAAAAGCTAATATAAAGTTCATGGTAACCCCAGCAACAAGAATTAAAAATCTTTGCCATCCACTTTTGTTACACATAAACTGATTTTTAGCAACTTTATCATCGTCCTCGCCTACTTCGCCAGCCATTTGAACATATCCGCCGATTGGCAACGCACGAATTGAGTATTGAATATTATCTTTACCAATTTTTTTAAAGATTAAAGGTCCCATACCAATTGAAAACTCGTATATAAAAACACCGCTTTTCTTAGCACATATAAAGTGTCCAAACTCATGTATTAAAACTAGTAATCCCAATATAAATATTAAAACTAACAAAGTAATGAACCACATAATATAATTTCCTCCTTTAAGTTATATTTGAAATAGTAATAAAAAGGCAATTAAGACAAATATTAAACTGTCTAATCTATCTAAAACTCCTCCGTGTTCTGGTATAAGATTAGAAAAATCTTTAACCTTATGTTCTCTTTTAATTTTACTAAATAATAAATCGCCTATTTGTCCAACAACAGAAAGAGCAATAGTTCCGATAACCACTCTAGATAGTGAGATCGTAGGATTTATGACATTGATATAAAACATAATGCCGACAAAAGATCCTATTATAAGACCACCAATACTTCCTTCAATAGTTTTTTTAGGAGAAACGTCTTTTAATAATTTGTGTTTACCGATAAGCATTCCGAAAAATAAAGCAAAAGTATCATTTAAAGCGGTAATTAGTATTAAGTAAATTAAAAGATTTAAATTATTATTTACGATAACTAATAAGCTGTTAAAAAACATACCTAGTAAAACAATCCAGCCAATTAGGTAAAAAGCATCTTTAGTAGTATACTGACCTTTTTTTACAAATACACTAGGAGTTAATAGGAATAACAATAGTAAGGCAAAGGTTTGGTATGATGCATTAAAAGTTTTAAAAAGATCACTGGTATTATAGAAAATAATATATAATAAGCTAATTAGTGCTAACAATTTAATTAAAGTGGGTAATTTTTTTTCTTTTTCCATTAAGTCAGTTACTTCTTTAAACGCTAAAATGGCTACGCATCCTACTCCTAAAGCAAAAGGCCATGAACCAATAATTAAAAGCGGAATAACAATCGCTAGTATGATTGCTGCACTAAGTATTCTTTTTTTCATCGATTACTCACATCCTATTAAAAGTATACTCTTATTTTTTTTGTTAAGTCAAATAAAATAGTAAATTTTTACAATTTTTTGATATTATTGGACGAAACAAATTAATTGATAAGATATCTTTATTTTTTTACTTTATAGTTAGTTTTATTATCACTTATGCTTATTCGTTCAAATAATTTTGGATAGTCGTACATAAGTTCTTTAATAAAACTAGATATATTATATTTATTTAAATAAAAATAAACATTATTTTTACTGCGAGTTAAAGCTACATAAAAGAGTCTTCTTTCTTCTAAAAGATTTTGTTTATCATCTATATTTAGAATTATTTTAGATAATTTAGAGCATTTTTTCAAATTAGGAAAACCATAAAGATTACTTTCTAAATTAATAAGAATCACATTATTACTTTCTAGCCCCTTAGATTTGTGAATGGTAAGGAAACGAGCAACTACTTTGTTTTCAATGATTATATAATTGTCTTTATTTATTTGTTGACGATCTAAATACCGATAAATATCGAAATTGTTTCGTCCCAAAACTAAACAATTACCATGAGAGGAAACAAGTTTTAACAATTTTATGAAATCTTGAGTTTTGTTTTTATAAAAAACTATTTTAAATGGTTTATTTATACTCTTAGTAGATTTTAACATTTTAGAAATTTGATTACTATTTTTCATAATAAAATATCCAGCCGCATTTATTAGTTGTTGGCAGTTTCGATAAGTGTTATTAATTGTATAAGTGCTGACATTAAAGTAATTTTTGGAAAAATTTAGAAAAACATCTATCGAACTGCCACTAAAGGCATAAATTGATTGCCAATCATCACCAACAACCATAAGTTTTGCTTTTGTCTTATAAATTAGAGCTTGAAGTAAGCTATTTCTTATTAGAGAAATATCTTGATACTCATCGACAATAACATATTTATAAGTTGAATTCATTTGCTCGATTTTTTGAGTAGAAGCAATAATTAAATCATTAAAATCATATAAGAAGTTAACGTTTAAAGACGTTTCATAGTACAAATAAATAGCGTAAAATATGATTAAAGATGATCTTTCTTCTTTGGTATTAAAAAGGATATTTTTTAAATCTTTAGTTGTTTTCCCCTGAGTTTTGAATCTATGAATTAAATGACTAAATTCTTTAATGAAGTAGCTTTTTTGTTTAAGTAAAGTTTTTTCATATCTTTTTTTTGTTAGTATTGAAACAAATTTACATTTAAAATGTTTTAAAAATATTTTTTTTAGATAAGGGAGTTTATGAATAGATTCACATAAAAACGTATCTATTATTTTTTCTAAGTAATTATCTTCAGCAATCATTATTTCGGCATCATTTACTTTTAAAATATCCATGGCCAATTTATGAAAAGTTTTAACTGGTGATGTACAATTTAAATCTCTTAACTTTTTTTGTAACTCTTTAGTTGTCTCATTTGTGTAAGAAATACACAATATTTCTTGATCTTTATAGTTTAGAACTTCTTTTAAATATTTTACTTTACCTAAAATGGTTAAGGTTTTACCTGCCCCGGCTCCCGCAATCACTAATATGTTATGAGTATTATCTTCTACAGCTTTTTGCTGATTTTCATCGAGTTGACAATTATTCACAATTAACTTATTCATTGAATTTTGTTTTAAATAGCCTTTTTATTATAAAATACAAGTACTCATAAAGGCAAGAAAAAAATCTAAATATAAGAATAAAGCTTCACATGTTACTATATTAACTATGGTATAAATTACGGTTTAATAGAGGATACACAAGACATTCGAAAGTTTATATAAAGTTTTAAAAAAATTAATTTTACGTGCAATCAAGAAAAATAAATGTAGTATACCCGTTTAATAAATTATGTATTAAAAAATATAAGACTCCCAGACATACTGGTAGAAGTCATAAAAACAATAATGAAGTATTTTTATAATACATTAAAATTCTATTCTCTCGAAAATTTAAAATATCAAGCTAAACTATATAAAAAGGATTAAATTATCTATGACTATTTTAAATTATAGAACAACGTATTAGAACAAAAGAATTAACGCATTTTTCTTGTATTAATTTTATAAAATTTATTTCACATAATTTTCAAATATATAAAAAGAACTAAATAGAAATCGTTTGTCTCTACTTAGTTCTCTAATGTTTTAATTTACTAAACAATCATACTATCTGTTGCTTTTAATAATGAAAAATCTAAACTATTTAGTGCATTATACATTGCATCTACAGCTTGAGAGTCTTGATCAGTGTATGTTTGTACTTTAGATAAAATTGCTTGCACAGACCCACCAAAACTTATTTTAAATTCGTCAAGAGCATTATGAACGTTTTCAGTAAATACTCTAATAGCTTCTGCTGCTTGATGAGCATTATTTTTTAAACCTTCATGAGTCCCGGCAGATTCCCATACTCCTTTTAAATTATTAATAACTTCATTGCAAGCACCAGAATAATTTGAACTTAAATTTTGCATACCATTTAATTCACTAACAATGCCTTGAAAACTTTCAATACCAGCCTCTTTTTTAAATCTTACTGCAGCAGTATTGCTCCATGATGGAACTTCTATTGGAATATTTTGACGATCTCCTGTTGCTTCACTTCCAGCATTAATTTCTGCTTCCATTGCTGGGAAAAAAACAGAAAGATTTGAGTACATTGTAGTCATATACTGATTCATACCATCATAAAATTTTCGATAGGTTTGACTAACCGGAGCATCCATTGTTGGAGCACCAAATAATAATTTTATCAACTTGAGCAATTATAGCTTTTGCTGCTGAATCAATGTCTTGTAAAGCATAATTAGCCCGTCTTAAATAATTAGCCGCCACCTCTCTGTTTAGCGCATTTCCTTGTGCCATTTTTTCATCCTTCCTTTCAAATTAAGTATAAGTAATATCCTTTCTAGGTTTATTACAATTTTATTTTACTATAGTTTGTGTTTCTATTGAAAAAAACAAGCTTTTTTTGACATTTTTTTACACAGCAATTGATTAGTAACCTTTCTTCGCTCTTCACAATTAACCTTAATATTTTCTCCTTTATAAGTTCTATTCTTTCATATTGTGCTCAGATAGCAATACTAATTCTGTAACATTTCGAATGTCCGTACGAATAATGACGTCATTTTCATTGTAAAGCTCGCCCGTTTCCTTATTAAAAAGGGCATATTTAAAATTAGGCTCTAAAATATCATTGCGTAACTCGCACACGGCTTTTATAATTGATTTTTTTACTTTCCACACTTGTTCATTCACCGGAATAAATAGATCAAAATTTTCATTAATTTCAGGAATGATTATTTTTATTAAAACTTTATTTTTCATCAGATTCCTCTTTCATTTGCATAATTTTAATTAATTCAAATTCTCCTTCATTAATGTAAAAACCAAAATCATTATTATAATTAGTGCGATCATTGCAGTATTTATTAATTTTAAAATAAGCTTGTTCAGAAAATCCTTTACCAATCCATAATCCCGAGTCTGTTATTTTTACTAACTGGAACCATGCCTCATAATTAATATTTCTAATTTCAGACTCTTCTTCTATAAAAACGGCATGCGTAAATTTGGATCTTTGTAGTCTAGTAAATAATTCAGTGATTTTTTCTTTGGTAGGGATATTTTTTAAACTAGAAAATCCGTAAAAATAAACTAAAGTTTTTTGATCTGGCTGATTAGTTAATACTTGTATAAGGTTATCAATAACAAGTTCAAATTCTTGATCAAAATAATTTTTAACATACGCCCTAGCTTCTTTATAATTCGTAGTGAAATCGAAAAATAAAGTTGTATTAAAATTAGTAGTTAATTCCAATAATACATTTAAAAATTTATTGACATTATTTAGCTTTTGGGACAATATCGTAAGATTAGTTTTTTGTAAATCATGATAAACAATGTTTAATGTTTCTTTCGACACACCTAATGGAAGACGAAATGCTTCTTTATAATAAGGCAGTATGTAATGTAGATCAACTATTTCGGGCAATTCCTTTATCGGCGGAGCTTGAAATTTATTAATCTCATTATTTTGGTTTATTTTTTGAAATACAAAATCATTTAATTTTTCCTTTTGTTCTGTTATACTAGCAGTTTGAAACTCATGAGCTCCTTCTATATCAGCTAAACCTCTACCAAATAATTTGCGTGGCTCAACTTTATTACCAAATCCAAAAAATTCATAATAATTACTTACATCATTCATTCTCGTAAAATAAAATGTTGTAAAATTTTGATTAACACGATATGTTAAAGTGCTTTGATTATCACATGAAACTATAAATATTATGCCATATCTTATACAATCTCTAGTTATTTTTTCAAATGTCTCAGACATTTTAGGATAATACTCTTTAAAATTACCGTAATGGTTTAAATAGATGCATAGCGTAGTTAGTTTTTTCTCTTTACATCTGTTATAAGTATCATAATCCATACCGGCATTTAATAATATTTTTTTCCTATCATGGATAGTTTGAATTACCATTTTAAATAAATTTATAATTCGATCTTCCTCACTGGAAATTGTAATCCCTCCAACAAGATGAGATTTTTTGTACTTTATTAGGGATTCAGAACCAAAGTCCATAATATAAATATTTAAATTTTGAGATGAATTCAATAGTATGCTAGAATAAATCATCGCATTTAATACTAATTCTCTTTCCTCACTATCAGAACCATAAATAACAGTATTTCCTTGTTGTAAAAAGTCACATCTTAACAATCCTTGTTCTTGCTTCTCAGGGGCATCATATTCTCCAATGATGCAATAGGGATTTTCTTCATAGGCTAAGCCATATTTTTTTACAATGTCATCTATTAATATTACAGGAGGAAGACTATCAAGCCATAACCGTTGGGCTTTTTTTCCAATATCATTAGCAGCACCAATAATACATTCTAATATAGCTGCCAATTGTTCTCCCTCTGGTATTAAAACTGTATTACTTTCTGGATACACACTTTTAATAAAATTTCCATTTTCATCTATAAAATTAATACTATTATCTACTTGTTTCATTATTTTATCAGCAGGGTAATATTTAGCGCCACAC
>CALVQP010000052.1 GCA_944358225.1 uncultured Bacilli bacterium | reverse complement strand
TAGAAAAACTGATATTTGAAGTTATTCCAAGCATCAGTTAATTTTATTACATTTTTAAGCGATTGCCATAAATAATTAGCTATAAAATAAAAATAATGTTACAATATTATCGAGGTATTGGTTTATGATTTATAAGGAATTGAGCATTTTGGATGTTATAAAAGATTCTAAACAATTAGCAATGAGTATTAAAGAAGATTTTCAAGTAATCATTTGTGTAAGTAAAGGTGGCTTTATGTTGGGGCTAGAGTTAGCTAAGATTTTAAATCTTCCCCTTTTAGAAATTGTTTCCCAAAGAACAAAATTATCACTTGTAAAAAAGCTTGGCAGTTCACTTTTGATTATTTTACCTAAATTTCTTAAAGTTCGGTTAAGAAAATGGGAAATAAAGCATAATGTTCACGCTAAAGATGCTTCTAGAAATATTTCATTTGATGAAACAAAATGGCAAAGATATAAAACAGAAAAAAATATTTTAATTATCGATGATAGTATAGATTATGGTTATACTATGCAGAAAGTATTAGAGGTTGTAAATAATTTTTTTACTCAGCCCAATATCAAAATTTTAACTCTTAATTATATGGATTTTAGTTTTTTGAAACCAGATTACTATCTTTATACTAATCATATGATTAGTTATCCTTGGTCAGAGGATAATCGCGATTATAAAAAGTTTGTAAAATTCTTTAAACAATATCACAAATGAAAAGACTTTCCAACATTTTAGAAAGTCTTTATTTTTTATAAGTCATTTTTTTATAATATTCAATCGTTTCTTTTATTTTGTCTTCAAAATTTTCTTGAGGTTGCCAACCAAGTTCTTTTTGTATTTTACTATAATCCATAGCATATCTTTGATCTTGTCCTTGCCGATCGGTAATAAATTTTAATAGACTAAGATCTTTTTTTAAGTATTTTAAAATAGTTTTAGCTACTTCTAAATTAGAACATTGGTAGTTGCCCCCTAAATTATAAAGGGATCCAAACTCTGCTTGATGTAATATCAGATCGATTGCTTTAACGTGATCTTCAACACATATCCAATCTCTAACGCTTGATCCGTCTCCATGAAGTAAAATAGGCTCATTTTGTAAAGCTTTGGAAATGCACATTGGAATAAGCTTTTCAACATCTTGTTTGGGTCCATAGTTATTAGAACAGCGAGATATTGTATAATTTAGTCCATAAGTATGAGCATATGATTTTACTAACATATCGGCGCTAGCTTTACTAACAGCATAAGGATTAGATGGTTTTACAAGACTATTTTTATTGAATTTTTCCGTGTTATTTAATCCTAAATCACCATATACTTCATCAGTAGAAATTTGATGAAAATGCGGCACTTTATATTTTAAACACGCATCCATTAAGTTTTGTGTTCCTAAAATATTAGTCTTCAAAAATACTGAAGGGTTAGCAATAGAATTATCTACATGAGATTCAGCAGCAAAATTAATTACTTTAGTAAAATCATGCTTTTTAAATAAACTATCTACTAAAACAGGATCTGTTATATCTCCTTTAATAAATTTAAAATTGGGCAAGTTTAAAAGTGGAATGATATTGTTAAAATCCCCAGCATAGGTTAATTTGTCTAAACAAATAAAGTTAATATCAGGATATTTAGCAGTCATATAAAGCAAAAAGTTACTACCAATAAATCCTACTCCTCCGGTAACAAGATAATTTGGATAGTTATTATACCGAAAATTTTGGGTTTGTAATTTTTCTAAATATTCATCTGTAGCCTCTTGCCATGACGGTAATTTAGAAAAACCATTTTTAGTAAGGTTATCAGTATTTAATTTAGTATTTAAAGGACGCTTTATTTTTGAAGAAGTATTTTCAGTCAAAATATTTTTAATGCCAACT
This sequence comes from uncultured Bacilli bacterium, assembly GCA_944358225.1. Lineage (GTDB taxonomy): Bacteria > Bacillota_I > Bacilli_A > RF39 > UBA660 > HGM10766. The sequence continues at coordinate 6,104 of CALVQP010000052.1, read as the reverse complement.
AACAGATTTTGTTTTTGATAAATATAACGTACAAACGAAGCTCGATCCACAAAGCCTTCATTAACAACATGATAAGTACCATATTTGTTAGTATTAGCCATATCAATTAAAGTCTTAGCTAAATCAGAAGTAGAAGTCGGCGAACCTATTTGATCTGATACAACTTGAGCTTGTTTTTGAGACTGGGCAACATCTAACATAGTATTAATGAAATTTTCTCCTCCTAAACCAAATAACCAAGCGGTACGAATAATAAATGAATTAGGATATTTTCTAACTATGTTTTCCCCTAAAATTTTGGTTTTGCCGTACACGTTTAAAGCATGAGTTTTATCATCAGGAAAATATTCTTTAAAATTAGTATCATCAAATACATAATCGCTACTAATAAAGAAAAATTTAACATTAGTATTTTGGATGTTTTTGATTAAGTTTTCAGTTCCTATGACATTTATATTATGAGCAAGTTCAAAATCTTTTTCAGCTTGCTCTGTATTAGTATAAGCAGCACAATGAATGATAACATCAGGCTGAAACTCAGTTATTACCTTATTAATCTTTTTTATATTGGTAATATCAAAGGTTTTACTTGTTCCCCCATAAATATTTTGCGGTAAAACACCTTGGTTTAATAATTCTTTTATAATATCTTGACCTAAAAGGCCACTAGCACCAGTAATTAAGTATTTCATATTATGTTACTCACTAAAATCTATAGTTAATCTTTTTTGTTAGACGTGGATGATTTTGATCTTTTGCCGAAATGATGGGACTTGTTATACCATAAGTTTTAAATATTTCTTCCCAATTAATATGTAATAGAGGATCGTTATAAAGAATACCTCTTTCATATTCTGGAGCAAAAGAATGATCCGTTAAATATTCGACTAAATTGTATTCATCTAATGTTAAAAAGCTTTGTCCAAGGCCTTTAGGAATTAGTAGTTGCGTGTTGTCATCTTGAGAAAGCAAAAAACTTTGATGTTGCATAAAGGTTGGAGAATCAACACGTAAATCTACAACGGTATCTAAGATCGTTCCACAAATGGCCTCAACAATCTTACTTTGGGCATGAGGAGCTACTTGAAAGTGAAAACCTCTTAAAACACCTTTGGAACTAGCCGAACGACTTAATTGTTTAATTTCTTGAAAATCAATTAAATTATTTTCTGTAATTTCGGAATATTTATAATATGGAGCAAAATATCCCCTTTCATCACAAAATTTATCATAATTTATTAAATAACAATCCTGTAAATTTGTTTTTTTTATTTCCATAAACCCTCCTATTATTTGCATCTCTAACAAGTAAAGTATAACAAAATTTAAGTTTGTAAGCAACTTAGAGCTTAATATTTACGATACTCTTTAAAATTTTTTATTAAAGTTAAAATCACTAAAATACTAAATAAAGATTGAATTAGGTAACTCGGTCCCAAGTACTGTGCTTTACCAATAGCTGAAGAGTATTGTGTTGCGGCAATAAATCCTATGGATATTACCCTAATTAAATATAGCATTAATAAGGCATTTATTAAAATTATTTCGTTATAGTAACGAAAATGATTAAAAAAAGCCATAATCATTAATATAATATAACAAATAATAGAAATAATTAGAAAATAAGGATTAACTTTTTGAAATAAAAATAAAATATATTCCATTATACCTAAACGCCAAGAGTGTAGTTGCTTAGAAGTATATGTGTATTGATTATATGTCATTTGTAAAAAATTATTATCTAATGGCTTAATTACAGGTATTCTAACATCCATATTATCGTAAGTTGCTTGAACAATAAAAGCTGCAGGAATATATTTTTTTAATTCCAAAATAGCATCTTTTTTTATTGGCGCAATTAGGGAACTATGAGAATCTAAACACTTTATTGTCTTAGTATCACACAATTCATTTATTTCAGCAGCTAAATCTTCATAATATTGTTTAGCCGTGTTAGCATTTTCATAATATCCTAGTATATATACTCCTTCTCTTATAGCCCAGCATAATTTACCTTCAAGATAGTCTCCATTATCCAGATACTTGGTATTATTTTCTAAAAAATTTTCTAGTTCTTTAAATTTAGAACTTAATCCATACAACTCTTCGCGCGATTTTTTTACTAAAGGATACCTATTAACATGATTTTGCGGTAAAACACGAGTTAAAGCTCCATAAGCATTTTCAAAATCGCTACTGGTAATATCATTAGTTATAAATCTTCCATAATAGTAATAGTTAATTGTGCAAACTGTTAGTATGGGAATTAAACTGCAAACAAGAGGAATTAAGGTTATAACTGTAAGTTTCGGCACTTTATCTTTTATTTTTTTGTCTTTAAATATAAATAATGCCGTAATAATAAAAGCACATATAATATAAGGCGTTAACCAAAAAGTTTCTTCTCTAGTAAGGTAAATAGCTGCATAAGTCAAACCAAATAAAATGCAGGGAATTATTAATTTTTTTATCTCTAATTTTCGTTTGAAAAAGATAAGAAAGGAAAATGCTACAAACATAATTATTAAAGAGGGATATATTCCATCTCGATATACGAAAGAAAAGGTATCAGAATATGTAAATGGATTAAATAATAAAATAATGTATATCATAAGTAATATTAATTTATTGGAAATAATGTTTTTTAGCATAATAATTAAGCTTAAAATAGCTAAAAATAAAAAAATTTGTTCTCCCATTAAAAATGGTATTTTAAGAAAATGCATTAAAGCAATAAACAATATTCCAAAAACACCTTTGCTTAAAATGACATCGTTATAAGGTCCTAACCACTTGCCATCAAGAATGCTTTTAGCAGAAAATAAAAAGAAACCATCGTCGTGCGTATAATTTTTAATTTGAATTGGTTGAATATTAACAAGATAAAGTTTTAATATAAAAATTAAAACTATACTAATAAAAAACCAATGTTTTTGCAAAAAGTTTAAACATTTACTTTTCATTGTTTATTTCTCCTACGAGTACTTTTAAATGTCTTAATCCATCTCTAAAAGTTTTTAGATGTGGTTTGCATTCTCTTGCATCTTTATAAAAATTTATAGGCACTTCAGCAATAACAAGATTGTTTTTTCTAGCTTTGATAAGCATTTCAGTAGCAAATTCCATACCGCTAGTTTTAAAGTTTAAGTCTGCTAATTTTTCTTTTTTAATAGCTCTTAAACCACAATTAAAATCTCCAACGTTAATTTTATAAAGCTTATTACCTAAAAAAGATATAACTGGAGTACCAATATATTTATGTAAAAAAGGCATAGCTCCCTTTTGCATATGGCCTAAAAAGCGATTTCCAATAACAATATCGGCACCTCTTTCTAATTTATTAAGATATTCTTTAATATAAGAAAAGCTATAACTGCGATCACAATCACCAAAGATTATGTATTTTCCCCTAGCTTCTTTAAGTCCTCTACGTAAGGCATTTCCATACCCCACTTTAAATTCTTTAACAACTCTGGTGTTAAGATCTTGAGCAATTTTAAAGGAATTGTCGCAACTATTATTATCAACTACCAGAATTTCGCTTTTTGAAGTATATTTTATTTTAGCTAATTCAGCTTTTATTTCTTTTATTGTCTCAGCAAGTGTTTTCTCTTCGTTTAAACATGGCAATAAAATTGTTAACTGCATTTATATTCCCTACCTTTATTTTATAATAATATCATATTATAAAGACTTTAAGCAACTAACAGTTTTTTTACTGTTTAAAGGTAAAACGTGGTATAATAACACCGATTAATAGAGAGGTCGTTTTAATGAAAAAATATGATTATTTATATTTAAAAGATAACAAAAATGCTTATTTTTTAAAACATATAAAAAATGCTAATATTCAAAATTATTATCTTTTGAACCCTAAAAGTTTTTTATTTAAGTGTGTAACTCATTTTAAATTTAATCGGCAATTTATTTGGGGAAATTGGAAAAAGGAAGTGCAAAATTATAAGCTTATTATTTTAGGAGAAAATGGATTTAATCCCCAATTTACTAAATATATTAAAAAATGTAATCCGAATTGTCGTATAATTATGTTTTATTGGAATTGTATAAATGAAAATTATGCCAGATTTTTAAAAGATCCTAACATAGATGAATTTTGGTCTTTTGATAAAAATGATTGCAAAAAATATAAAATGAAGTATAATTCTCAATTTTACTCAAAGGACTTTAAATTACCTAAAAGAAACATTAATAATGATGTAGTATTTTGTGGGCGTTGTAAAGGAAGAGAAAAGATTTTAAAAGAACTGGAAGAAAAATTTAATAATTTAGATATTAAAAATAACTTTATTATTACAACTAGAGAAAAAGATTTCTTTCCATATGAAGATTATATTAAAATTGTTGCTGCATCTAAAGCAGTTTTAGATATTTTTGCTGGTCATCAAATTGGACTTTCTTTAAGAGCAATGGAGTCAATTTTTTTTGAAAAGAAATTAATTACTAATAACAAAGATATTCAAAATTATGATTTTTATGATCCACAAAATATATTTATTATTGGCAAAGATAAAGATGAAGATTTAGTTAGCTTTTTAAATACTCCTTATAAAAAAATTGATAAAAAATTAGTTGATTATTTCGATTTTCATAATTGGATAAAAAGATTTGATAATAAAAAAAGTTCTAGTTAGACCACTAGTTCTTTTTTAAAATATAAACTATTCCAGCTTTAGAAAAAGCATATTTTTGAGCAATCTTAGCATCAGGCTCAAAGGTTTTAGTTTTTAACCCTACCTTTTTAGCTCGCGAAGCAAAATCCAAACCGTATAGACGTACGTGATCTTCTTGGCAGTAATATTTAAAACGATCTTCTAAAGATTTAATAGAAGGATCTTCAAAGGTGTTTTTGTTACTAAGACAAACTGGGAAAGTCAAAATAATTTTTCCGTTTGGTTTGATAACCCTTTTTAACTCCTTTAATGCTTGCTTTTCGTCTTCTACATGTTCTAAAACATGATTACCAATTATATAATCAAAACTATTATCTTCAAAAGGAATATTAGTAATATCAATAACGTTTTTGGCTTTTTTAGGATTAATATCAGCTTCAATATAACTATTATCATGATTTTTTAATATTTTTCTTTTTAATTCAAGTTCGGGAGCGAAGTGTAAAATTTTATTAGGAGTTTTAAAAATATCTGTGTAATTGGCTAAATAATAATAAACTTAACGTAATTTGTCAGTTGCACAACACAAAGGACAAATAGCATTTTTTCTAAATCCTGCTCCTACAATAATATTTTCTTGAAAAATTGGATGTTTATGTCCGGTAGGAATCATTTTACGTGCTTTAAATCCGCACATGTTACAAGTGAATTTAAAACCTCCATATCTTAAACCTTTCTTTAATCTAGTGTATTTATCTTGGCTAGCAAATTTTGTTGACACTATTTTACCTCCTTTAATACCACTTGTTTTTTAAATTTATTCCCGTTATTTTTTCTAATCGTTTAATACTTGGTAAATATATTTGCATTAATTCACTTTTGGTGTTCTCATCAATTTTTTTATTTGTCTTTTTTAAAGTAAATTTATAAATTAAATTAAAAATATTTCGATAAAAGCCAACTTCATTATTAGATTTTTGTGTTTTTTTGCTTTTATTTTTTTCAAAAAGATGATTATTGATCCGCGCACATAAATAATTGCGAGATATTTTATCCCCAGTATTAGAGTGAGGAATTTCAATTTGCGAATAATCTAGAGAATCAATTTGTAGGAAGTCAGTTATTTCTTGCATATATTTATTTGGATCTTTAAAAAAATCTTCCATAATAATAAATTTCATTTGCTCTTTTTTAAAATACTTCAGGTATTCGTTAATCCACTCATCATAAAAATAATCACGATTAACTTTTTTAGGCTGCTCTTTTCGAATATAACGATCGATAAAAAGATTAAACATTTTATTAAGATCATTATTTGCTGTTTTATAGTAATTAGCAAATTTTAACGACGGAATTCGTCGCAGGCGCATTTTAAATAAAGAAAATGTAGCTTTAATGGGATTTCGCATCATAAAAATTATTTTAACATCTTTACCAAAATATTCATAAACTTCCTTGGCTCTTTTACAATAG
>CALVQP010000051.1 GCA_944358225.1 uncultured Bacilli bacterium | reverse complement strand
ATACTATTAACTGCCATAATCATGTCCTTGATAACCCTTATAATTACAGGATTTGTACCATTGGGTGTAGTCTTAACCGCTCCACTTCCTTTAGTCATATCGGCATGATCATCAGCGATAATGGGAATTAATTTATTGACTACAGGTAAAATAACATTTTTGCCTATTAAATGCTTATATCTTTCATCATTTTTATTAACAGCTACTGCCGTATCTCCAAAAAGCGTTTCAGGTCTTGTAGTAGCTACATCTAAATAAGAGCTTTTATCTTCAAGGTAATATTTTAGATGATAAAAATATCCTTTATCTTCTTTATAAATTACTTCTTCATCTGATAAAGCTGTCATTTGAACTGGATCCCAATTTATAATACGTTCTCCACGATAAATTAATCCTTTATTATAAAGATCAACAAATACTTTTTTTACCGCTTGGTTTAAACCTTGATCTAAGGTAAAGCGTTCTTTAGTATAATCAAGACTCAAACCTAATTTAGCCCATTGGGCATGAATATTTTCAGCATACTCTTCTTTCCAAGCCCAAGCATGCTTCAACCACTCTTTTCGTTTTAAAGAGCGAGGAGAAATACCTTCTTCTTGTAGACGTTTGTCAACTTTAGCTTGAGTGGCTATTCCTGCATGATCCATGCCTGGCAACCAAAGCGTATCAAACCCTTGCATTCTTTTATAACGAATTAAAATATCTTGTAAAGCAGTATTCCAAGCGTGTCCCAAATGCAATTTTCCCGTAACATTAGGAGGCGGTATAATTATGGTAAAAGCCGGAGCGTCTTTTTTATTGCTTGTAAAATAACCGGATTCTTTCCAAGTCTGATATTTATTTTTTTCTACTTCTAAATGATTATATTTTTTATCTAACATTTTTTCTCCTCTTTTCTAATAAAAAAACATTTTCATCATAAGGACGAAAATGTCGTGGTACCACCTTAATTTGTAAGATTTCTCTTACCTTGTAATATTAACGCTATTAACGTGATATTTTACTTAAGTTCAAATATCCTGCTTCCTAGCTACCTTCAATAAAGTTTTATATTAGTTTGCACCAACCACTAACTCTCTGTAATAAAATCTTTATTTACTCCTCTAGTTCTTCGCATTTACATAGATATTATATATTTTTAAGATAATTATTTCAAGTTAATTATTTAACTAATTTTAAAGATCGTTTAAAATGGTTAATAATTCGTTTATATCTATGTTTTGATAAGCAAATAGATCAAAAATTAACTTTTGCAGTTGCAACTGGAAATTACTATTATAAATAATTGTTTCTACTTCTTTAATATCTAACAAACTAAAATCAAGCTTTAATAAAAATTCCAAGGTAAAAATAGTAAAGGATACATCTTGTAAATTATCACAAGAAGTAACATTGTAATTTTGAGAGTAAGTACGAATAGGAGTTGGTAAAATTTCGGCAGTTAAAGGACCAACATTAAAGTTATCTAAATCTAAGGAATAAAGTTTGTTGGCGTGAGACATATAGTAATTACTTAATTTTATATCAAGATTGTATATATTATATTTTCTTTCTTCTAAAAGGTGTTTATATATAATTAAAATAAGTTCTTTTTTTTGGTCAAAATTTAAAGATGCAAGATATTCTTTATTTAGTTTGTTATGATCTAAGTATTGCATTGTATATGCTATAAACCAGTTTTCGTGAAATTTAGAAAGATGAAAAAAATCATAAATATTTGGATGAAAATCTAAATTTAAAGATTTTAAAATTTTAAGTTTTTCATACTTTTTAGCCATTTTTTCATATCCAAAATAGTTTAATCTTTTAAAATACTTTAAAATACGATTTTGGTTTAAATAAATATCACTTTCACTGCCACTATCAAAAATATCTAACTGAGATGAATCGCTATTAAATTCTTTATACATGTATGTCTTCCTTTTTGATATCACGCATTAAAAATTTTTGTTCTTGGGTAGATATTCCTACTCCGGAGTTAGGATGTTTTGTCGAGTAAATTTCATCAATAAGAAAAAACAGTAATAAAATTGTAGCTACAGTTACTAGAAATTTTTTGTTAACTTTTCTTAATTTCATATCTATTAAAGGGGCTAAAACATAAACAACACAAATACCACCCAGAGCAAAAACTAAAAGTCCTTCAGCACAAATTCGGCCGTGGAGATTTAAAAAATAACCACTATAGTCCCACCAACGAGTACCATTATTAATAATTTCTAAATAAACAGAGGTAAAATATTCGACAAAACCACACAAAATTAAGATTAAGCAAAATTCTAAAACTGGCATTTTACGAAATTGATTTAAAATAAGTAAAATTAAAACGCCGCCACTGCCATAAATAGGCAACCAGGGACCGTGTAAAACGCCGCGATTAACAAAAACTCCGTCTTTTATAAGATGAAGACTGACTTCCCAAGCCCAGCCAATGAAAGAAAAAATAAAGAAAAGTAAAACTAAAGATAAAACTGAATAATGTCTTAAATAATTGACAGTTTGAATATGTCTTGGTTTTTCAACAAAAGGTGATGTTGATAATCTTGAAGGATAGGATCTGCCAGCAAGTATGTTTTTATAAGTTTTAGCTCTAGCTATACGTACTTGCTCTTTTTCATAGTTTTCTTCATAAATATAATCATTAGTAGCAATACCAAATACTTGGACAAAAATCTTTTTTAAGCCATGTAGTTTAGGAATTGGATAACTTTGTTTTTTTGTTTGGATTAAAATATCTTTATATTCTTTGTTTAAAATATGAGCTGGCGCTTTTTGAAATAAATAAGTATCGCATAGTTTATCAACATTGGTAATATTATTTTTTTTCGCCTGAGTACGGATATTTTCATAAAATTCACATAGAACCATTACTTTGTAAGGATTTTTGAAAAGAATGTTAGTTAAACCTAAAGTTATTATGCCTAAAAAATACCAACCTAAAAAACTAACATCAATTTTAAAAGCTTCTAATTTATGATGTCTCATCATATCTTGAGATAATTTTAAAGCTTCCTTAGATTTTATTGTGGGATTTTCAGCAATAATATAGGGAACTAATAAATAAGAATAATGTTTAATAATTCCTCCTATGATTGTTAAAGACCACAGAAATTGATAAATATATTTTAAAAACATTGTCCTAACTGTTTGAAGCCACTTACGTGATTTAAGAAGAAACAAAAAACGTTGGGGAGCAATTTTTTCATAAATGCGGCCTTCTAAAAATATTCGCCTACTAATAACTTGAAAAATATTAATAAATAAAGCCCAGAACGAAAAGCGAAGAAATAAACTTAATAAAATTAAAATAGTCGTTGATATCCTTAAAGAGTTAACTACAGAATTTAAAGCTTCTAAACAAGATAACATTATTGATCCGCTACTTAAAGAATTTAGAAATGAAGCAAAAACCCCTTTTTTACGACTAAAAACTTTTTGGAATTTATTTTTTGATTGTTCGCTTTGAGCTAAGCTTTTTTTCTTTTCTTCGACGGACTTTTTAGTCTTTGGCAACCCTTCGGCTAAGCTTTGATCTATAACTTTATTATTGATGTTTAAATTAATATTAAATTTTGTCGAAATAATGGAAGAGGAAAATTCTGTACCAATAAAAGCTGTTATTAAACACACAACTACAAATAAATAATAATGTTTTTTTAAATTTCCTCGAGCTTGTTTTTTTAAAATACTTCTTTTGATACTACCACCTACTTCTTAAAAAAAAAGAAATTTTTAATCTTTTCTTTTACCAAATAACTCTAACAGCCTTATAAATAAGTTAATAAAATCTAAATATAATTGAAAAGCTCCATACACTGCGGCTTTATCTGTTGTTAGTACGCTATTTAATTTTTTTAATTTATTCATATCATAAGCAATGTAACCACAGAATATAAAAACACCTAATGAGCAAATAATTGTATTAATTATATCGTTGGTAAAAATAAACGTGTTTAATAAGGAAAATATAATGATTACAATTAAACTAATAAATAAAATATTACTAAATTTTGTAAGATCTCTTTGAGTCTTATAACCAAATAAAGCTAATGCTAAAAAGATTATAGCACTTAATAAAAAGATATTTATTAGTGATGAAAGTTCATATGTTGCAAAAACAGCACTAAAGGTAATTCCTGTAGTAATACTATAAATGAAGTAAAGAATTTTAACAGTTAAAGGCTGCATTTTCTGAATTCTAAGCCCCATTAAAAAGGCAATAACTAGCTCTATAATAATAATTGGTATTATGCCAAATGTCAAAACTTGCAACATTATCTCTTTGTTTATAGCTAAAAAATAGCCAGAAACAAATGTAATAAGTAATCCCACAAATAGCCAAATAAATACCTTACTGATTAACGACTTATTTTCATAACCCATAATTTTTTCTCTTTTCTATAACGCTATAATATCATTTAAAGTTCAATATTACAAGGAACTCATTTTTCATTTAATTTGTCATATTCATCATAAATGTTACCGACAATTTCTTCTACAGCATCTTCAATAGTAACTATGCCAACGAAATTCTTATTATCGTATATTGCACACAAGCTTTCATTTAATTCTTGCATTTTTCTAAATACGTCATCAATTTTTTCGTTTTTAGAAAATGTATGAATTGGTCGAACTATATCTTTTAAAACAATATCTTCGTTTTTTCTTTTTTCAAGTATAAAATCTTTTACATTAAATATCCCTATTATATTATTTTCATTTTTACTAAATACAGGATATCTTGAAAACTTGGTTTCTTTTATTTTTAATATACTTTTCTTTAAAGGATCATTTATATCTATTAGTACAACATCTTTTTTAGGAGTCATAACTTCACTTACATCAATATCATTAAACTTAAAAATATTAAGAATATATTCCTTTTCTTTTTCTTCAATAATTCCCTCATCTTTGCTTAGAATAATCATTTTCTTTATGTCTTCTTCAGTTATTGTATTATCTTTTTCTTTAATTCTTAACAATTTACAAATTAATTCAGTTGAGAATGTTAAAAACTTTATTAATGGGTGAAATACTACTCTAACTACATTTATAATGTTAACAAACATTTTAGCTATTTTATACGGATTATTAATAGCTATTTTTTTAGGGACTAATTCACCGAATACTAAGGTAAAATATGATAGTATAATTGTTATTAAAACTACTAATATAGTTCTTAATACTGATGGAGAAATAAACGATATATTAATTATTTTAAAAAAGTAATCCGCAAAATAGTCAGCTGCAAAGGCACTAGCCAAAAAACCAGCTAATGTTATACCAATTTGAATTGTCGATAAAAACGTAGATGAATCAGCTAAAATTTTATTTATAGAAATGGCTTTTTTATCACCTTTTTCAATCTCTTTTTTTACTACCACTTTATCAAGAGATAAAAAGGCTAATTCGCTTGCTGAGAAAATACCATTGATACCAATTAAAACAATTAACAAAATTATACTTAAAAACATACTTACCATCACGCTTTCTTCTTTTCTTTATTAAGAGCAACCATCAAACCCATTAAAATAAAATATATTGGGGCCACACGGGTGACACTAATATTAAAAAATGCTTGAATGATATAAGCTAAAACCGGAAGTAAAAAAGCAAATGTCCAGTAGTTTCCGTCCTTTATATGTTTTATTCCTTGTTTTATATTGACAAATAAAAAGCTAAGATAAGTTATAAGCTTAAAAATACCCTCTGTTATTAAAATTTGTAAATATTCATTATGGGCTTTATCAACCTTTTCATTTAAGGAAGTTCTAAAATTGCCATTATCTAAGGCGTAATAAAAGCGATCTATACCTACCCCATGCCACATATATTTAGGTACTTCTTTAATAGCTGCACTCCATATTTCAATACGATTGGTTCCAAAACTACTATCTATTTTTCCACTAGCTACAGACTTTAACTCATTAATGGTAGCAATGACTTCGCGATGAATAGACTTATTAGAAATTCCCGCAATACCAAAATAGCCGATAATGCCGATAATTAATAAAACTAAAGTCTTTTTTAACGCCTTTTTTACTTCAATATTTTTATGTTTTAATAACATATATATTCCTAAAATAAAAATGATAATAGCAAAACTTAAATAACACCCCATTGATCCACTAATTAAAAAACCGACGGTAAAGATGGGTAAATATAAAATATAAAGCTTGTTTTTAGTAAATAAAAATAAAGATATATTGATAAGCAAATACATTAAACACATAGCACCATAAGAATTAGAATTGCCAAAAAATGATGTGGGATATTGATGATTGTAAATAATTATTTCAAAATTTTGTAATATTGCGTAACCGACGTTAACAACCCCTAAAAGTAAAATCTCATTTAATAGAATCATTTTATATTTTTTGTTACTTATTTTACTAGCTATTAAAAATAATAAAAGATAACTTAAAAGAGCTATTAATCCCTCGTGACGGTATGAAAACCCCCAAATACAAGTTTTTATATCACCAGAAAATATGGTAGATATTAGTAAAAATAAAGTCATTAAAATAATAAGGATCATTTTCTTTAGTTGAAATTTATTAAAAAAGGTAATTAAAATACCTACTATTAAAAAGGCAATGAATATATAGGAATACGTTAGCATATTGATAAAATCAAATGTCAGAAAAATACTAGCTATAAATATTGTATAAATAGCGCCAAAAATATACATAAAATTAATAAATTCAATATTATTTTTGATTTTTTTAATTAAGGTCATTTTTATTCTCCAATTCTTGTAAAAAAATATCTAAATATTGTTGTTTAATATTTGTAAGACTATATTTTAAAGAGTTTTCACGATTCATAAAATGGTAATTATGAGTTTTAAAGTCCATTATGCTATTAATAAGAGCATCTTTATCTTCCAAACCAATTAGGCGGCCATTTTTATTGGAAATTAAATCTCTATTACCTCGACAATCAGTTACTAAAATATTTTTGTTTTTATACATGGCTTCTAAGACGTTTAGAGGCAATCCTTCTTGAGAACTTAAGGAAATTACTAAATCAGTAATTTCTAAAATTTCATTAATATCGCTACGAAAACCTAACATTTTTATATTATCCTCTAAATGATATTTTTTTAATAATTTAGAAAGTTTGCTTTTTAATATATCTTCGCCAACTAAAAGAACCTTTATATTCCTAAGATCTATATCCTTTAAAGTCTTAATTAAATATTTTTGACGTTTTCTTTTAGATATTTCCGCAATATAACTAATTACAAAGTCTTCTTTTTGGATACCTAATTTTTCTTTAAAGGCCTTTTTTTCTTTTACAGTAAGCGTTTTTTGAAATTTTTCTTCGTCGAAGCCAATTCCGTGAATGAGTTTAATACGACATTTAAATTTTTGTTTAGCTATATTATAATCTTCTTCATTAATAGTTATAATTAAATCGGTAAAGAATGATAATATTTTTTCAATGGGATAATAAAGAAAATAATTTATTTTAGGGCAACCTTTGAAAAAATGAAACCCATGGGCAATATAAATTATTTTGGTCTTATTTACACGACGAGTTTTTAAACCAGCTAAACGTGTAATAACACTGCCCATTGGCGTATTAGTAATAATTAAGTCATATTTTTCTTTGGAAAGGATTTTTTTTAAGTCGAATATGGCTTTGATATTACTTAGATGAAATGGTGTTCTTTTAATGGGAATAGCTATTTTTTGATCACAATAATAAGTGGCTATATTAGTGTTGGTAGCCACATGAATAACATGCCCTTTCTTTTTTAAACTTTTAAGATATGGCAAGTGACATAGTTTAATATGTTTATCAGTATTTGCAGTATAAAGTATCTTTGCCACTATATCACTCCTAATACTACTATTGTATCATAAAAAATAGTTACTTATAAAAAATATTATTTATAAGTTCTTCCCAAACTAAAAAGGAATCCTTTAATTTTGGCTGTGGTCTAAACTCCCAAGTTTGACACTTTATAATCCAAAATGCCTTTCCAAGTACCGAAAATACTTGTTTTTTTGTCGTTTTGT
>CALVQP010000050.1 GCA_944358225.1 uncultured Bacilli bacterium | reverse complement strand
TAAAGATAGATTTTGATCTTTTAATAATTTGCGAAATTTTTTAGCCAAAGGATCATTATAAGTCTTATCAAGACGAGTTAGACAAACTTCAGTAGCATCTATTCTAGCCCCCATTCCTAAGGAGCTAATAAGTTTAATATTTTTATCTTGAGCATATTTAGCTAAAGCGACCTTAGTGTTTAAAGTATCACAAGCATCAACAAGATAATCAAAACAAAATGAGTCTAAACAATTAATATTATCAGCTGTTAAGAAGGTATTCAAAGTAGTTATTTGCGCTTCGGTGTTTATTTTTTTGATTCTTTTTTGAGCGACTTCTACTTTAGCTTGGCCAATAGTGGTATCTAAAGCTAGTATTTGCCGATTAAGATTGGATTTTTCAATTTCATCATTATCAATTAAAATAAAGTTTTTAATACCATTTCGTGCTAAGCTTTCTAAGCAATAACTACCTACGCCACCTAACCCCACAACTAAAACAGTAACTTCTTGAATTTTATGAAAATTATGATCGCCTATTAAATTTATTAATCTTATAAATTTTTCCATAATTACTCCCAAAATAAAAACCTAGAATTAGCTTGCTGTGATAAAAACCCGCTCACGCGAGGTGGGCATCACATGCCCCTTTTTAGGATCCTGAAATACTTAATGATTCAGTTTTCAACACCAAGAGGCAATTAGATTCCCAATGTATCACTTAGTCGGTTTTATGTAAAACAAACTAATTATCTAGGCAATATTATTATATCACAATAATTTATTTTTATACAATATTTTTTTGTGATCGTTGACTTTTAAATTGATATTCGAAATTTAGTGAACATATATAATCTTTGTAATACAATAATTTTGACTTAGAAAATTGTCTGATTAATTATAACTGTCCTTTATAAAAATAAATTTTCATTGCCTCTTCACTGTACGTAGGTTTTGAAATATCTATGTTTAAAAAATTGGATATGTAATATATAAAATACTGAGAGGCAATTAATAAATCATACTCACAAAGTATTCCATCATATCTACTTTCAATTATTATATTTTGATCTTTTTCTAGGTACTCTAATAGTTTTTTCTCATATAAACTTGTAGTTTTTTGTTTAAAATAAATATTTTTTTTATGGCTTAAGTGTTCGTAATTAATAAATCTTCCATGGGAAAAATTTTTCTTTTCGTGAATTAAACAGTTATATATACCGGATTCTATTATTTTACTTTCAAAATCACTACCTGCGGATTCGGTAAAGTCTCCCGTAAATACATTAAAGTAATTACCTTCTTTTAGAAATTCAGTGAGCATTTTTTTGTTAGCTTTAAAATATTTATTGAAATAGGTTTTCCAATAATTTATGCTATTTTTAATAAACTCTTCAACATTATTTTTTACTGTTTTTTCAAAATACAATTTTAGAAATAAGCTAGCAGGTGCCAAAGCCCCTTCAAAAGATAAAAATCCCCTTTCTGCTTGTTTATTGGTACTTGTTCTATATGAAATAATATTATTTTTTGATACTCCAGTTTTAGATTTAATATTTTGTAATTTTCCTTTTGTGATAATATATTTATTTTTATTATCAATTAAACTGGTTGAGACAAGCAAATCATTAGTTGTTCCAGAATAAGTGAATAAAAATACCGAATCGATATTACTATTATTTCTATAGTATAAATCTCTAGGATATAAAGCTATTGTGTTTATTCCATACAAGTAATTAATAAGTTTGGATGAAAATTTTGCTCCAGCGAAAGATCCTCCTGTTCCAACAAAAATAGTATTGTTTAAATTTTGCCAACTAAGATTTAATAATTTATCATAAGCACTACTATTAATAGCATTAATAATTCTCGTTTCTAAGTTATTAATATTTATATTACATCTTTTTATTTGTTTTCTTAATGAAATAGCAAAATCGCTGCAAGTACAAATATCTTTCACTTTCTTTATTTTATATAAATTTTGAATGTGACCTCTTGCTCCAAACTTTTTTACAACTTTCTTTGTAAGCTTAGTAGCTTTATCAAAACTTGAATCGATAAAATCATAGTCGATACTATAGTTATTTTTTATATATTCGCTAATAAACACGCTAAAAAATGCATCTCCTGCCCCGGTTGGGTCAACTTCTATTGATGGATTTATTAACTTTTTATTTACTTTATTACAATCAAATACAAAATCTGAACCTTTTTTTCCTCTAGTAACAATTATCATTTTAGGAAGTAATAACTTATATATATCTTCTAATGACTTCAAAGAAAATCTATTCTTTAAATATTTTTCAACTCGTTCATTTAGGTTTATAAGGTCAAATTTGTTTTTAATTTTCTTCACAATATCATTGTCAGTATAATCTTCTAACTCAAAGTATTGTCCCAAATCCAGCATTTTTCTGTTATTACAATTATCGATAATAAATTGATTTTTTATATTTAAGTTATCAAAAACTAACACATCATCTTCATTAATTTGTTTAATAATTTCCTTTGTTTCTATTTTGCTTTCATCATACCATTTTTTCATATTACAAATAGGACAGCGTTTTTTTGATACAAACTGCAACTGATCATTTATTATTTGATACGACACATGAAAACAACGGGTGTCTAAATTATCAATTATTTTTATCTTATCAACATTAACTCCGATATCTTTTAAACTTTTTATCGCAACGTGACCTGCCATATCATTTCCACAAGCTCCGTAAACAGCGGTTTTTAAACCTAGTTTAGTGATGTTAGCAATTATATTGTGAGAAGTCATGCCCCCATTTACTCCCATTAATTTGCCATCTTTATAGTAAAAATCTGTAACTAAATCTCCGATACTAATTATTTTCATTTTTAACCTTCCTTTTTACATACATTACTTCACTATTTTTTGCTAGACATTATAGTTTGTATTATGTCTTCTATCCTTTTAAATTCTTTTAGACTGGCATATCTTGCTTATTTTATATATTGCTTTAAATCTTTTTTATTTACTGCTTAACAGATTTTTCGTTTTACTATCAGCACTGTTTTTAATTTTTAAAATTCTAAAAGCATTTATTGTTGCTAGAACTGATACTCCAACATCAGCAAAAACTGCTGTCCACATACTAGTCAAACCCAAAGCGCTTAATATTAGAACTATGATTTTCACCGCAATAGAAAATATTATATTTTGTCTTACAATTCTTATTGTTTTTTTAGAAATTTGAATAGAACTGGCAATTTTTGATGGCTCATCTGTCATTATAACTACATCAGCTGCTTCCATAGCTGCATCACTTCCAACACCACCCATTGCAACTCCTATATCAGATAATGCTAATACTGGGGCATCATTGACTCCATCCCCAATAAAGATAAGTTTTCCTCCAGATGATTTTTGCATCATTAATTTTTCTACCCAATAAACTTTGTCTTGTGGTAATAATTCGGCATGATATTCATCTAAACTTAGCTCCTTAGCTACAGCCTTACTAATATTTTCGTGATCCCCGGTTAACATAACAATTTTTTTGATATTATTTTTTTTAAATAATTTTACTGCTTTATAAGCATCATCTTTGATCTTATCAGCTATCAAAATTGTTCCTGCAAATTTACCATCTATAGCTACATAAACGATAGTTCCCACTTTTTCACTTTTCTTAAATTCAACATCATATTCTCGTATTAATTTTTCATTACCAACTAAAACATTTTTTCCAGCAACTTTCGCTTTGACACCTTTTCCTGATATTTCTTCTGTTCTGCTAACAAGTTTATCATTAATTTCTTTTCCATACTCCTTTTTTAATGAAAGTGATATTGGATGATTAGAAAAACTTTCAGCATAAGAAGCATATCTTAACAAATCATTATCAGAATATCCAATCGCATCAATTTCTTGTACTTTAAATACTCCTTCTGTTAATGTTCCTGTTTTATCACAAACAACAATCTCCGTATTTGCTAATGCTTCCAAATAATTGCTTCCTTTTACCAAGACACCAATTTTAGATGCAGCTCCAATTCCTCCAAAAAAAGATAGTGGAATAGAAATAACTAATGCACATGGACATGAAACAACCAAAAATGAAAGAGCTCTATATAGCCAATCACTAAATGTTGCGTCTTTTATTACAAGTGGAGGAATTATTGCCAGTAGAAGTGCTAACATAACGACAATTGGAGTATAGATTTTAGCAAATTTACTAATAAAATTTTCCGACTTTGATTTTCTTGCTCCTGCATGTTCTACTAAGTCTAATATCTTACTAACTGTAGATTCGCCAAATTCTTTACTTACTTTAATTTTAAGAGTTCCGGTATTGTTTATGCAACCGCTTAATACTTTATCATTTATCGTTACTTTTCTTGGTATTGCCTCTCCCGTTAAAGCTGCTGTATTAAGCATAGATTCGCCTTCTACAATAACTCCATCTAGGGGAATCTTTTCGCCGGGTTTTACTAATATAATTTCCCCAATATTTACTTCATCAGGGTCCACTTTTTCTATTTCTTCATCACGATATACATTGGCATAGTCTGGTCTTATATTCATAAGAGCAGCTATTGATTTTCTTGACTTATCTACCGCATAATTTTGAAATAATTCACCAATTTGATAGAAAAGCATTACTGCAACAGCCTCTTCAAATTCGCCTATAAAAAATGCCCCAATTGTTGCAACAGTCATTAAAAAATTTTCATCAAATACTTTACCTTTAAAAATATTTCTTATTGCTTTTGATACAATGTCATATCCTACAATTACATAAGTAATTACAAATAAAATATTACTATATAATTCGGTATCAAATTTAAGTAAAAAAGAAATTATGAATAACACAATGGAAATACTTATCTTTGTTACTTGCCTATTTATTTTTCGATCCGTAATAACTATACCTCCTCGATTATTACACTTGGTTTTACTTTTTAATTTTTCCTAGTGCGAATTAAAATTCTTTCTAATTCATTTGGCCATTTTAAATTTATATTCGTTCATTTTATTCTTTTTCTTTAGTTTTTAAGCTTTAGGGGTAAATATGTTTTGAGACAATTTCGTATAATTTAATAATATGATAATTATTCAAAAAGTTAATCAAGAATGGATAACTTTTATTAATTTATTTCTTCATGAGAACGTGTAATTTTAGCATATTCTTGTAAAAAGAATTCATCGGTCATACCAGCAATATAATCTATAACTTTTAATACATCATTGTTATTCTTTAAATATTCTTCACTCATTTGATTTAAAAAGATTGTATAAATTGATGATGTTGTATCTTTAGTATGTAATGCGTGAAGATAGTTTTTAAAAAGAGTGTTGAATTTATTTTTTATTTCTTTTAACTTTTCTTGATCATTAGCTTTGGCATAAATATTTTCATAATTAAACTTTTTAAGGCTAATGATGGCTTGATAAATATTTTCTGATAAAGCTATATAAGGTTTGCCGGTACTATTTTTAATGATATCTAAAACAATAGTATTGATTATATTTTTGTTATTATCACCTATAATTTTTATTATTTCTGGTGGTAATTGTTCTTTTTTTATAATGTTTAGACGCATTGCATCTTCAATATCTCGACCTAAGTAAGCTATAATATCACTTACTCTAACTACACACCCTTCTAAGGTGGAAGGAACTAATTTCTTTAACCTAGCTTGATTTTGATAGCAGTTTTTGTATTCTTTAATAAAATCTTCTAAAGTTTTTGGCTGCGGTTTATAAATTCCACAGACAAATTCCCCGTTATGACACAAAATAGCATCTAGAACTTGATAAGTTAAATTACAACCTTTTCCATTATTTTCTAATGTCATTAGTGTACGTACACTTTGAACATTATGATTAAAATATGTCTGATTATATTTATAAGCTAGCTCATTTAAAAATTTTTCACCTACATGACCGTATGGTACATGGCCTAAATCATGGCCTAAGGCAGCAGCTTCAATTAAATCTTCGTTTAAATTTAATGCACGACCTATTGTTCTGGCAATTTTGCTAACAAATTGAACGTGAACAATGCGTCTGGTAATATTATCGTTATTAGCATGAGTAAATACTTGGGTTTTATCGATATATCGTGTATATGAAAGACTATGAATAATGCGATCTATATCACGAAAAAAATCCGGTCTTATATCACTTTCATCCTCTTTTAAACGTTGGGCTTTTTTGTATGAACAAGCATATTTACTAAGATTTTGTATTTCTAAATTGTTTTGCATACTACTTCTCCTAAAAAAATTGTATCAATTTTAGAAAAAAGTTGCAATATTAGAAAAATTAAAAAGCACAGCTAACTGTACTTTTATTTTATATAATTTGATTTATTGCTCCTGTTGACATCGGTGATGGTGCAGCTGAAGGAGAAGAAGTAGCCATTTGAGCACTTGCTCCACCAACATTATTAAGGCGCCATCTTGCTGATACATCACATGAATTTGAGTATGGTGATGGATTAGGCATTTCCATTTTAATTATCATATTAATTTTAAAAGCACTACCAAAGCCAATACAGTTTCCAGGTTGTAAAACTTTTTGTTTATCTAAAACATCAGCGGAAATGTTGGGAAGCATTTTACCTATATATTCGATATCTAAAGGGTGAGTCATTTTAAAGATTAAAAAGTTAGAACATTGAGCAATAACAGTATCAGATAATTCTACTGGTCTTTGCGTTATAATATCTAATAAAACGCCATATTTACGTCCTTCTTTAGCGATACGATCAAATATATTATAGCCAATTAAGAAAGTATCGGTATCTTTTTGAATATAACGATGGGCTTCTTCTACAAATAGATTAAATGGTATAGAAGCACGTTCTTTACGTCCTTTAGCAAATTCAAAAATAAAGCGAGCAATTATTTTAACGATAACTTTAGCATAAGTATCATCGACATCTTCTAGATTAATATTTATTATTTGAGCTTTTTGATTTCCTTTTGTGGCAACTAAAGATGAAATATATCCTTCCATTGAAATAGGTTGATTGTATTCAAAGAAACCACCCACTTTACTATTTAGTATTGATTTTAAACGAACTTTTAGGATACTGGCATCATCATAAAGTTGTTGATTGTTTTGAAAGCCTTCAGAAATTAGTGTAAATTCCATAGCTTTATTAAAATCTACTAAATTAAAGAAAGCATCTTTTGGCTCAGGTGTTGTTTCTAAAGAATCATCAATGTGTTTTAAAATATATTCTGTAATTAATACACTTTCACCAAAATTTCCATTAGAGTCAATTTCAAAACATTCGCTTAAAATACGAGTGTATCCTAAACCTTGAATTTCGGTACTAAAATCAAATTCTGGAGTATGACAAGCTTCGATGATGGTGAATACTTCATTTTTTTTACGAGCTGTAGTTTGATTAGAGAATAAAACTGCTAATAAAGCTTTTGCTATTAAATGGTTTTTGTAACGCATAGCAACTTCATCATTTTTAGAAAATATTTTTGATAATTTCAAAGTTCGTTCGATGATGGGAATCTGACTATGTTTATCTGCTTGCAAGAATAAAGACCAATCATCTAAGTTTAATAAATGTACTGGTATAGCTAAAGGAACATCTTCAGGGTCAACCGGATTACTCGTAATAAATTTATAGCTAAAACAAGGATTTATTTGGTTGATCGAACGAAACGCCGTTTTATATTCGCCATAAGCATCAAAGATAAATAAATTGGCATTATACGGAACCATGTTTTTGTTACTAAAAATATTTTGGACCAGTCTAGCAACCCCACAAGATTTACCACTTCCGGTATTACCAAAAATGGCGGCATGATTGGCAAATAATTGATTGATATCTACGTATACGGGATGAGTATTATAAATAGAACTAGTCCCTAATAAAAATGTCGAAGCGGAGTCTTGTCCCATGAGTTCATTTAATTCCGATTCATTAATAACACGAATACTTGCTGATAATTTAGGTTTGCGAATAACACCATTAACATAATGATTATTTTGGAATTCACCTAAAAATCGAATTTTTATTATTTGATCGTTAACTTCTGTTACTTCCCCTAATACTCTTTGCCCTCCTTCTTCAAAAACTACATGAACATTCATTAAATCCCCACTCATGTTGATGCCCGCAGCATTTACAACATGGGCTTCGTTATCACTTATATATTTTATGTTTCCAAACATTATCCAACACCTCTTTATTATGTATAAATTATAGCAAAAGGCAGTATGATTTTCAAGATATTTTAAGAGTTTGCTATTACATATAAAAACTCCCAAGTTTGACACTTTATAATCCAAAATGCCTTTCCAAGTACCGAAAATACTTGTTTTTTTGTCGT
>CALVQP010000049.1 GCA_944358225.1 uncultured Bacilli bacterium | reverse complement strand
ACTTATCATTTTTAAAGAAGTAATCAAATTTTTCTTCGCGCTTTCTAAATCAGTCTGGCTAACATCACTAATCATTTCTTTTAAGGATTTTTTTATTAAATTTATAGCTTTAGGAGCATTTTCTTCATCAATTCCCGCATATATAACAATTACCCCATCATATTTTTGATAAATACTATTAACTGTATAACATAAAGAATTATCTTGTCTTAAATTTTGTCCTAATTTAGTATTTAAAGAACCTGATCCTAATAAAGCATTATAAACATATCCAACAGCATCTTTTTCTTCATCAGTTAAATGAACATCTAAACCAACTAGTAAATTAGCCTGATTAATATCCGCAGTTTCTTTTACAGTTAAAATCTTACTACGACTTTTACCCGTGCAAAACAAAGGAAACTTTTTTTCTTTAATCACACTTAACTTTAAGTTAGTCGCAAAATAATTAGCTACAACATCCATATCTAAATTTCCCACAATATAAATATCACATAAATCACTATCTAACATAGTTTGATATTCTTTAAATATATCCTCTTCCGTAATTTTTTGCGCATCTTCTACTGTTCCAATCATATCATAACTTAAATAAGCATCCTCATCCATATGTTTAAATAAAGCCCGATAAGCTTCTCTTTTGACATTATCCTTAGCACTTTTTATCTCATTAATAATAATACTTTGCAATAACTTAAATGCTTTAGGATCAAATTTTTCATCAGTAATATTTGGATGCATAATACTATCTATTATAAATTCCAACATTTTATCTAAACTATTTTCTTCACAATATTTAGGATTTAAAAAATCATAACAAAGACTTGTAAATAATGTTCCTCCAACCCGCGAAATAAGGCCATAGTAAGAGGCATTATATAATTCTTCTAAATACACTGATAACTCTCTTTGCGTGGGATACTTTTTCATCGAGTAGCTCATTAATTCGATTAAAAACTTGCGCTTCATAATATTTTCTTTAGTAATTTGTTGCCTAAAAATAACTTCTACATGACAATTTTTAAATTTATCAGTTTTAATTGTATACAAATTAAATGTTTTAAAATTATAAGCTTTATAATTCATTATGCCACCTCTTTTTTATTATAAATCCTTTTTAAACTTTTATAAGCTAAAATTTCAAATGATTTGTAATAAAGGTGTTTAAATCTTTAATATTAATTTTTTCTTGTTCCATACTATCACGATGTCTAATTGTTACAGTATTAAAATTTAATGTATCATCATCAACAGTTATACAAAAAGGAGTCCCAATAGCATCATTACGACGATACCTTTTTCCAATACTACCACTTTCATCAAAATTAACATTAAATTCTTTAGCTAATTGGGCATATAAATCCATGGCTTTTTCACTATGAAACTTTTTAACAAGAGGTAAGACAGCCACTTTTACTGGAGCTAAAAATGGATGAATTTTTAAAACTTCTCTCGTCTCATCATTTTCTAGCTTTTCATAACATAAAGCATCAGTTAATATAGCTAAAAGTAAGCGATCAAGTCCAACAGATGGTTCAATAACATATGGAATATATTTATTATTATCTTCCGGATCCAAGTAACGTAAATCTGTTTTTGAATGTTTCATATGCACTGATAAATCATAATCGGTTCTATCAGCAATTCCCCATAATTCTCCCCAACCATGGGCAAATAAATATTCAATATCCGTTGTCGCTTTACTATAAAAAGATAATTCTTCTTTAGCATGATCACGATATCTTAAATTTTCCTTTTTTAAACCTAAATCTTTTAAAAATTCCATACAATAATTCTTATAATAACCAAACCATTCTAAATCTGTATCCGGCTTACAAAAAAACTCCAACTCCATTTGTTCAAATTCTCTTGTTCGAAATATAAAATTTCCCGGAGTTATTTCATTACGAAAACTTTTCCCAATTTGTCCGATACCAAAAGGCACTTTACAGCGCATACTACGGGCTACGTTCAAGAAATTAACAAATATTCCTTGGGCAGTCTCCCCTCTTAAATAAACTTTACTTTTGGCATCTTCTGTTACCCCAATATGAGTTTCAAACAATAAGTTAAATTTACGAATTGGCGTAAAATCCTCCCCACCACATTTTGGACAAGTAATATGATGCGTTTTAATAAAATCTTCTAATTTTTCATTATCCCAACCATCACCTGTTTCTTCTCCTTTAGTAAATTCTTCTATCAACTTATCAGCACGATGTCGCGCTTTACATTTTTTACAATCAATTAAAGGATCCGCAAAAGACGAAACATGTCCAGAAGCTACCCAAACCTCAGGATTCATTAAAATAGCTGCATCTATCCCATAGTTATAAGGATTTTCCGTAATAAATTTCTTCCACCAAGCTTTTTTAATATTTTCTTTTAATTCTCTTCCTAAAGGGCCATAATCCCAAGTATTAGATAGTCCGCCATATATCTGGCTTCCTTGAAATATAAAACCATAATTCTTTGCATAATTGACTAAATCTTCCATTTTTAATTTCATCTTAATCCTCCATAAATTCTTCAACATACATTTTCAAGTCTTCTAAAGTTTCCACTACCTTAAAATCATTATTTAAAGTTTGACTTAAAAAACCTTCGTTAATATTTTGATTCATCCATTCAAATATTTTGGTATAATACCCATCTTTATTATAAATTATAATAAGTTTTCTTTCCTTATTACTTCTAAACTCCTCCAAAGCACTAGCAAACTCTGCTAAAGTTCCAATTCCTCCAGGTAATATTAAAATAATATCGGATAAATCATACATCCTTTTAAATCTTACTAAAGTATCATCAACTAAATGACAATTAGCTCCATCTAAATCTTTTAAATCATCTTCATAAAACTCAACGGTAAAAGCTTCAATATTTCTTTCATATTTTTTGAAGGCATTAAAACATTCTCCCATCATAGAAAAACCTGCTCCTCCAAAAACTAGCCCTAATCCAATACTCGCTAAATATTCTGCTGATTCTCTAGCCATTTCTAAATATTTTTCATCCAAATTTTTACTTGCTGATGTTGCAATAAATACATTCATAATTTCCCTCTTTCTTTAAAATAAAAACTCAAAAAAAGAATACTTAGGGACGAAATAACTTCCGCGGTTCCACCCTAATTATTCTCATTTTTGAGAATCACTTTCTTCATATAGCTGTTAGACTTTCCACATCCGTCATCGCTTTTATTACTTCTTAAATTTATCATACTTTCTTGGCTTGTTCAAGATAAATTATATTTATTTACGACTTTAAACTTTCTACTTTTTCCTCATAATCTTGACTCATACATACATAACTACCACTGACAACCATATCAGCTCCAGCAGATATTACTTGCTTAATATTTTCTTCGTTTATTCCCCCATCAACATTGATAGTATAAGTATAATTATTATTATCTTTTTGGCTTTTTAAAGTATTAATCATTTCTAAAGCTTCTGCTTGAAAAGGCTGTCCTCCATATCCTGGTGAGACACTCATTACTAAAATTTGATCACATATTTTTAAATAAGGCTCCAAATCCTGTAGATTTTGATCCAATTTTAAAGCTAAACCAACTTTAATATTATTACTTTTTAAAAACTTAATAACTTTTTTTAAATCTTCTTTAATATCTAAATGAATCGTAATATATTCCGGCTTTAAATCTTGAAAATATTTAATATATTCTAAAGGATAAGCACACATCAAATGAATATCTAAAGGCTTAACACATTTACTAAGGCTTTCTTTACATTGCGGCGTTTTATTGTCTACATAAATACCATCCATTACATCTACATGAATATAATCACACGAAGTATCTTCTATTTTGCTTAAGGTCTCATCTAAAGAATATTTACTTTTTAAAAACGATACTGCTACTTGCACTTTAATACCTCCTTTAAAAAGCTTTGATAATTTTCATAACGACTTAACATTATTTCTTTATTTTCCACTTTTCTTTTTACAGCGCACCCAATTTCTTTTAAATGCATGCAATCTTTAAATTTACAATTATATTCCTGAAATTCTTTGAAAGAATCTCGCACTTCTTCTTTAGTATACAAAGATAAATCCAAAGCGGAAAATCCTGGAGTGTCGACAACAAAACCTTCGTTTAACTCAAAAAGTTCAGTATGTCTTGTGGTATGCTTTCCACGACCTAAAGCTAAAGATATTGCATTTGTTTGTAAATTCAAAGCCGGATTTAATTTATTTAATAAACTAGACTTACCGGCCCCACTTTGACCAGCTAAAACAATAGTCTTACCCTTTATAAAGTTCTTTAACTCATCTAAATTTTGATTATCAAAAACCAAATAACCAAGAGATTCATAATAAGCTCTAATTTGTTTTATATCTTCTAACTGACTAGAATTAGCTAAATCTAATTTGGTAAAACAAATAACCGGCGTAATATTATTTAAGCTAACTACGCTAATAAGTTTATCTAATAAATTTAAAGATAAATCCGGATCTTTAACACTAGTAACTATTAAAGCAGCATCGACATTAGCTACTTTCGGACGTAAAAGTTCATTTTTGCGTGGCAATATTTCTAAAATATATTTTTCTTTTTCATCAATTATACAATGATCTCCTACCAATGGCTTAATATTATCTTTGCGAAATTTCCCCCTTGCTCTAGTTTCATATATTTTCCCATTAAAAGAAACTGTATATAAATTACTAATAATTCTAATTATTATTCCCGTCATTAACAAAATCCCGTTGATTCACAATTATTTTCATCATAGACAGTCTCCTCTTGTCCACTTGGACTTTGAGCCACTCTAATTGTTAAAGAAGCACCATTAGATACCGCGTATCCTACGGTCTTACTTTGATAATAAATTGTTCCCGGCGCATAATCAGAAGTCTCAACATACTCGACATTTAACTTAACACCATAAGTATCACAAAATCTTTGAACCGAATCAACACTATAACTAGAAAAATCAGGATATTTAATCGTAATATTAGGAATATATAAAGTTATACTATCTTTAGGAGATAACTTTTCTCCCGGTTCTACTGATTGCCCAATAATTTCTGTATCACTACGTCCTTTAGAATCATCTACGTCCTTCTTTTCAATAGCTACATATATATTTTGAACTTCCAATTTTGCCTTGACTTCAATATAATTTTGTCCAGTATAATCTTCAACAGTTATTTGATTACTTCCGGTAGATACGTATAAAGTTATTTCTTTACCTTGCGTCTTTTTACTTCCAGCCACCGGGTTAGTTTTAACTACGTTTCCTTCTTTAATCTCATCACTAGTAACTTCTTTTTGATCATCAGCTATTTTAAAACCAGCCTCTTGTAAAGTATCAATAGCTTCATTAACACTCATATTACTAACATCAGGTACTTTTATTTCCTTTGAGGAAGTAAGAAGAGGAATTAAAAAGACAATTGTGGTCGTAATAATAACCAGTCCGGCAAATATCGAACCTAACACTATTAATAATTTATTTTGTTTTTTCAAATCATCCTTAGTTATTTGCTTAGCAATTACTTCTTCATCGTCTTTAGCTTTAGCCTTGGGCTTAATCGCTTGCTTAATTTTAGCTTCATCTACATCACTTTCAGGATAAGGATAAACATACCTTGGCTCATTAACACGCGAATCATCCATCGCTGTTTTTAAATCTTCATGCATTTCTCTAGCGTCACTATATCTATTCTTCGGATTCTTAGCCGTTGATTTTAAAATAATATTTTCAATGCTTTGGGGTAAATTTGGTAAATATTGTCTAATTGATGGTAACGGTTCTTTTAAATGTTTTAAAGCAATCTCCACAGCATTATCACCTTTATATGGTAAATGCCCACATAGAAGTTCATACATTAAAATTCCCATTGAATATATATCACTTTGCAAAGTTGAACCAGTTCCACTAGCTTGCTCAGGTGGTAAATAATGCACTGATCCCATAACGGAATTAGTCTGTGTTAACTGAGCAGCATTCATCGCCATTGCAATACCAAAATCAGTTATTTTGACTAATCCATTTTCTAAAATCATAATATTTTGAGGTTTAATATCTCGGTGAATAATGTACGAATCATGAGCTAAAGCTAAACCGTCTGTAATTTGTAACATTATATCAATAACTTCCGTTATCGTTAAATTATTACGTTTTTTAAGTAATTGCTTTAAATGTTTACCCTCAATATATTCCATAACTATATAGTATTGGCCATTATCTTCCCCAACATCATAAACTTCCACAATATTAGGATGAGACAAACTACTAGCTGCTAAAGCTTCCCTTTGAAATCGACGGACAAATTTTTCGTCTGTTGCCAAATCCCCACGCAAGACCTTAACAGCAACATTACGATCTAAAATAGTATCATAAGCTAAATAAACATTAGCCATACCACCTTCACCAATGGTTTTTATTATCTGATAACGATCGTTTATTTTTTGACCTTTCATTATCATAAACTAATATCCTCACTTTCAAACTCTGCATAAGCAATTGTTATATTATCTGTGCCACCCCTGGCATTACTCTTTCGAATTAACTTTTTAACTTTTTCTTCTATATTCAGTTCTTTATCGTTTAAAACTTTTTCAATTTGTTCTTTGCTAAGCATGTTAGTTAAACCGTCACTACATAACATAATCCCTTCAACATTTCTTTCAACATCAAAAATATCTAACTCGCAAACCTCGGTTGCTCCTAAAGCTTTCATTAGCACATTTCTTTTCGGATGATTAAGGGCTTCTTCTTCAGTTATTTCTCCAACACTTAATAAGAAATTAACAAGTGTATGTTCTTTGGTTACTTTTAAAAGTTTATTATTTTTCATTACATATCCTGTTGAGTCCCCTATGTTTCCAAATATTAAAAATTCCTCAGTCAAAAGTGCCACTACTAAAGTTGTCCCTAGACCACTAGCTTCCGGAAACTCTTTTGGATAATCTAAGATCATTTTATTTATTTCATTTATATTATCATTTAACCAATTAACAGCATCCAACTTTGAACCTACTGATGATATTTCTTGGAATCTTGTTCCCAAGTGCGCAACGGCAATGGAAGAAGCTACTTCTCCGGCACGATGCCCTCCCATTCCATCAGCTACAATCAACAAATATTCGTTGCTGGCATTTTTTAATATTGTCACACTATCCTCATTATGATCTCTAACTTTTCCCGCATCGGTTAAGTAGAATGTTTTCACTTTCCCACCTCTTTGCTTCTTAACTGTCCACAAGCCGCATCTATATTTGAACCAAATTCTCTTCTAATGGTCACATTAATTTTATTTTTCTTAAGTATATCATAAAACGTTTTTATAGTATTTTTTGAACTTTTGGCAAAGCCCAAATTATTAGTTTCATTATAAGGAATCAAATTTACATAAACATTCATCCCTTTGAGTAAATTAGCTAACTCTAAAGCACACTCATTACTATCATTTACTCCTTTAAGTGTAACATATTCTATAGTCACTCGTCTATTAGTTTTTGCAATATACTCCTTTAAAGTATTAATTAAGTTATCAAGATTATAAACTTTATTAATAGGCATTATGGCATCTCTTATAATATTATTAGGTGCATGCAAAGAAATTGCTAAATTAATTTGCAACTTTTCTTCCATTAACATTTTTATTTTCGGAATTATCCCACAAGTAGATATCGTAATATGTCTTGCTCCAATAGCAATACCATAATCACTATTAATAATTTTCACAAAATTCATTACGTTATCATAATTATCAAAAGGTTCCCCAATTCCCATGATAACAACACTATCAATCCGTCTTTTTATATCTTCTTCAATAAGTAAAATTTGTTCTACCATTTCACACGTTTCTAAATTTCGTACTTTTTTTAAACGTCCACTTTCACAAAAACGACAGCCCATATTACATCCAACTTGACTCGAAACACAAACACTAACGCCGTAATTATGATACATTAACACGGCTTCAATATAATTATTGTCTGCTAACTTAAACAAATACTTTCTTGCATCTTTATCTATTTGTTTTTTTTCAATAGTTATAAAGTTCACTAAAAAGTTCATCTTTAATATTTTAATTAAATCTTTTTTTATATTCGTCATTTTCTCAAAATCAAACACTCTTTTTTTATATAACCATTCATAAACCTGAATAGCTTTATATTCTTTTTCATTTTGACTTAAAAAAAATTGTTTTAAATCACTAAGTTTATAATTAAAAATATTATTCATACAAATCACTTTCCAATTATATCATAAGCCTGAGTTTATCTGCAACCAAACTCCTATTTAATTAGGTACAAAAAAACAAGAAAATCACACTTATTACAGCTTTCTTGTTTTCTTAAATAATCTATTTGCTTTTCCATCACTCAACTACACTTATAACCGGACAGTTTTTGAAATAATATAAAATGACCTAGAGACTATCTAAATCATTTTGTCTTTTAAAATTGAAATAAACAACCTTTTTTGCTATTCTTATTATAACCAGAAAAAGAATAGAGGTTGTTTA
>CALVQP010000048.1 GCA_944358225.1 uncultured Bacilli bacterium | reverse complement strand
GATACAGAGCTAAATTCAGCAAATATTTATCTGCTTCAACTGTGGCTAAAATTATAGACGGTAATATATTAAATTATGTATATGGTGTTGTTCCTCAAAACTTAGAATTTAATGCTGTAAGAGATGATTCCAACCTGCAAAAAGAAATATTAGATGATTATATTATTTATGCTACTAAAAAATATGGGATAAATGATACCGCAAAATATATTAAGTATTATCTAGAGGGCCATTTGAATGGTATTACTAGAGATAATGGATACAGAGCTAAATTCAGCAAATATTTATCTGCTTCAACTGTGGCTAAAATTATAGACGGTAATATATTAAATTATATATATGGTGTTGTTCCTCAAAACTTAGAATTTAATCATGCAAAATATGAACTTTTTATCAAAATTTGTATAGCTACTTATTCTAAATATGGTTTTAATCACCTGTATGGAGCATTAAATTCTGCTTTGCAAGGAAATTATGAAAGTTTTACTAATAATGGAACTCAGTTATTGCGAGAAAAAATGAAAAATGTAATTAGTCCTAATGAATTACCAAATTTTATAAATATGTATTTGAAAGATAATTATAATCAAAATATTAATATTCAAGATTTTTGTATTTTAATAGCCGATATGTGTCAACAAAAAGCATCACGTTATAGTTTGTGATGCTTTTATTCACTTTCTATTTCAAATAGAGCATCCCGAAGTTGCATAGCTCTTTCAAAATCAAGTTCTTTAGCAGCCTTTTTCATTTCTTGCTCTAAAGTATTTATAAGTTGTTGTTTTTCTTTTTTACTTAATTTAGTAGATTTTGTAGGCTTAGATTCTTCATTAATTTCATTAGACACTACTTCTTGAATTTTTTTAGTAATTGTTTTAGGAGTAATATTATGTTCTTCATTATATTTTTGCTGAATTTGCCTTCTACGAGCTGTTTCTTTAATAGCATAATCCATTGATTCACTGATGGTATCAGCATACATTATTACGTGTCCTGAAGCGTTTCGAGCAGTTCGGCCGATAGTTTGGATTAAACTACGCGCTGATCTTAAGAAGCCTTGCTTATCGGCATCCATTATACAAATTAGACTTACTTCTGGAATATCTAACCCTTCACGTAAAAGGTTTATTCCTACGACGACATCGTATTTTCCTAGACGTAATTGTTGAATTATTTTTAAACGTTCTAAAGATTTTATTTCACTATGTAAGTAAGCGACTTTAATGTTAAATGAACTTAAATAATCAGTTAACTCTTCAGCCATTCTAATAGTTAAAGTAGTTATTAACACGCGCTCATTTTTTTCTTTTACTTTGCTAATTTGTTCAATAATATCATCTATTTGACCCTCAGTAGGTTTTACTTCTATGGTTGGATCTAATAATCCAGTCGGACGAATAATTTGCTCTACGTATGTATTATTAGTAAGCTCTAATTCATAATCTCCTGGAGTAGCTGAAACATAGATCGCTTGATTTATTTTGCTTCTAAACTCATCAAATTGTAACGGACGATTATCTAAAGCACTGGGCAATCGAAACCCATAATCAACTAAGTTTTGTTTACGAGCCCTGTCACCGTTATACATTCCTCTAACCTGAGGTAAAGTAACATGTGATTCGTCTACTACTAATAAGAAATCTTTTGGAAAAAAATCAATTAAAGTATTGGGAGTTTGACCTGGTTCGCGTAATGATAAATGACTAGAATAGTTTTCAATACCACTACAAAATCCTGTTTCTTTTAACATTTCTAGATCATATAATGTTCGTTCTCTTAACCGTTGTTCTTCAATTAACTTATTTTGAGATTTTAACTCTTTTAAGCGCTCTTGTAGTTCATCTTGAATTCTTTTAATTGCTATAGTTAATTTTTCAGGTGAAGTTACAAAATGAGAGGCTGGAAATAAAGAAATGCTTTTTTTGTTTTGAATAATAGTCCCCGTCAATGGATCAAAGGTCGTAATTCGATCTATTTCATCACCAAAAAGTTCAATTTTAATACCATAAGATTTTTCATTAACAGGAATTATTTCAATAGTATCTCCTTTAGCGCGAAATGTTCCTCTATGAAAATCTATTTCACTACGTTCATAAGTCATATCAATAAGTTTATTAATTATATCATTTCTTTTAATAACATCACCAACATTTAAAGTTAGCATGCCTTTTTCATACTCTTCTTTTTCACCAATGTTATAAATACAAGAAACAGAAGCAACTATGATAACATTACGATTGTTAATTAAGGCTGATGTAGCAGCATGTCGCAATTCATCTATTTCATCATTGATTGAAGAATCTTTTTCAATATAAGTATCAGTAGAAGCTACATAGGCTTCTGGTTGATAGTAGTCATAATATGAAATAAACAAATTAACTTTATCTTCAGGAAAAAGTTCACAAAATTCAGCATATAATTGCCCAGCTAAAGTTTTGTTATGAGCGAGAACTAATGTAGGTTTGTTTACTTCTTTAATAACATTAGCAATTGTAAAGGTTTTTCCAGTTCCAGTTGCTCCGAGTAATACTTGATCTTTTTTGCCAGCTTTAATACCTTCAACTAATTTTTTTATTGCTTGAGGCTGATCTCCACTAGCTTGAAAAGCCGAATGTAATTTAAACATAATTTCTCCTTTCTCATTGCTATTTAAATTTTATCATATTTCACTATTTAAATTTTATTTTTTATTTAAAACAAATACAAATACGATAATTATCGAGCAAATCTATTTTACAGTAAATTATGTGTAAAGGTCAATGATATAGTTACTTTAATTCGTTATTATTTTATGTGAATCATTTTTCACATTTTGGCAAATTATAACTATTTTATATTATAGACTTTACAGATTAAAGTAATCCCATATAATACTTCCATGCTAGTATACGAAATACATTATAGTTAATTAGCTCTTCAGTTATAGTTTTATTTTCAAGCGCTTGTTGAATTTCTGTGATAGCCTCTTTGTAATCAGATACTATTATCATATCATTCCCAGCTAGTATTGCTTTAACTACAGCATTGTCATTAGCATACTTTTTTATAGCATCCATATCTAAATCATCAGTTAACAAGATACCTGTAAATCCTAGATATTCACGAGCAAGATTATGTACAGGTAAAGATAAAGAAGCAGGATACTTATTATCTAAAGTTTTGATAATATTATGAGATACAAGAATAACTTGAGCTTTCGCATCTATGCCCGCTTGGAAGGGAATTAAATCATTTTCTTTCAAGCTTTCTAAACTGCGTTTATCTATAGAAAATGTATTATGGGTATCCAAATTATTACCATAACCCGGAAAATGTTTTAAAGTATACGCAACTGAATAATCATGACTTGTATTAATAACGGTTTGAATATATTTAGCAGTTGTTTTAGCATCTTGACCTAAAGATCGTTTATAAATAAAATCGTTCGGATTGGTTGATACATCTGCCACCGGAGCTAAATTTAAATTGATATGAAGACTTTCTAGTAACTGGCTCATCTCTTTTGTAGTTTGTTTTATTCCTTCTAAACCATACTCTTGATATATTTCTTGAGGTGAAGAAAATTTAGAACTTCTTAAATTTTTATTATTGCTAATTCTTACAACACTACCTCCTTCTTCATCAACTGCAATTATTAAAGGTATTTTAGCGGCTTGTTGATAACTATTTATTTTATCTATAAGTGTCTTTTTAGTTTCATTTTTGGTATCTCTACTAAAAAGGATATATCCGCCCAAATGATAATTATGAATTGCTTCAAGTTGGTCTTTTTCAGGAACTCTAACTAGCAAAAGTTGACCAATTTTCTCATCTAAACTCAGCTTTTGAAGTTTAGCATATGCCTGATTGTAATATTTATTAAATATTCCGTGATCTTGATAAGCTTTAGGAATATCGTTATCACAAGCACTAATGCTTATTGATTTAACAGTAACATGTTGAAAGTTTAAAGAACTGTCTAGTTGGCCACGAAATTTTATAGCTACTGTACTTCCTAAAAAAAGATTGGCAATATTTTGTTGCTCTAAAAGATTGAAGGTGTAAAAAGCTCCACTTGAATTTTTTACGGTTAAATTATTATTGGAAATATCATAAATAATACCATGAAGAATATGAGTATCATCTTCAGAATTAGTTTCCTTT
Source organism: uncultured Bacilli bacterium (assembly GCA_944358225.1). Lineage (GTDB taxonomy): Bacteria > Bacillota_I > Bacilli_A > RF39 > UBA660 > HGM10766. The sequence continues at coordinate 4,713 of CALVQP010000048.1, read as the reverse complement.
AAATTCTTTAAATGAAGATAAATAAAAAAAGAGCTTAGAATAATAAGTACGACTAAAAATAAAGAAATAATTTTATTTTTCATAAACACTCATCCTTGCTACTTCTCATTTTATGTAAGATTACTAACATTATACTATACTTTTATAAAAAGATTATTTTTTTTGGATTTTAATTAACTTAGCATGTAGAACGACTTTTTGAAAATTGTTGTAACAAGTTGATAAAGTTAGAATTTTATCATTAGTGTTAACGGAGGCGTTAAATGAAAGCATGCTACGAGCGGAAATCGTATCTAAAAAAGCTTGATAGTTTTCTGTCGAAGCAAAATTAGTAGTTAAATAATAATTTTCAGTATCTATGATATAAACTGAAAAAATTTGCCATAAAGTATTGTGAATCGGAGTAGAAAGATTAATAACATAATTTTCAGTATTTTTATACCAATTATTTTTAAATACATTTTTTAAAGATCCAAACATCGTAGTATCATATCTTCCATGAGCATAGATGATAGTATTAGAATCAAAATTTTGTAAGTCATTACGATAATCTAAAAATACCCAGCCAGCTTCATTATAGCTTTTATCATAAGAATGGTTTAAATAATAGCTGTTGTTAGTACTTTGAACCACTGGATAATTTATATTAGTTCCACTTACTTTAATAAAGGCAACTGTATCAGGATTTTTTTGAAGTAATGATGTAAAGTCAACATTAATTAGAGGTAGTTTTATATAATCCCAATAGTCATTAGGTTTATTACTAGCTTCGGGAGGATTAATTGATTCCACATTTTCTTCTTCAGTTACTTTTTTTATTTGAACTTCTTTATCTATTTTTTGAATTTCTGTAGCTGTATTTTTGTTATCAATGTACCAACGTACAATTTTAAAGAAAGATATAGCTAAACATAAGATACCTAAGATTAAAATAGTAACCCAAACCCATTTTTTTAGTTTTCTTTTTTTCTTTAGCATATTATCCTCTTTTCTAATAAAAAAGCTTAAAGAACACTGCCTTTAAGCTTAATATTTTTAATTATTTTACAAATACTTTTTTTGCAGCGATCGCAACAATAACTAAGCCTAAAACTGCAACTGATGCATACCATACAATATTGTCACTAGTATTAGGGTTTTCAGCTATTGTTTCATCTTTTTCATCTACAGGAGCTTGGGGTTGTTCTTCATCAATTATCGGTTTTTCTGGTAGTGTTGTATACACATTGATACCGTTAGCTACTTGAACGTTGCAGAACCAAACATATCTTGTAGTTACACCTTCATGTTCACTTAATGGTTTTAAAACTGCTTCATTTGAAAAAGCTTCATTATCTAAGTCAATTTCTATACTAGTTCCAAGGATCTCATCCCATCTAGAAATTTGAAGTTGAGCATAAGCTTTGTCTTCCACTTTATACATATTCCATGTAAAAGTGTATACACCATCTTCAGTGATATTTACTTTAAAATCTGGATCAGCAACATTTGAAGAAATTAAAAAGCCATCTGCAGTTCTTTGCGCTTGCATTATTATTTCACGTAAATTAGAATCATCATCAGTAGAATTTTTTAAAGCTACTGTTACTTCGAAGAATTCTCCAACAGCGTAATCATCTTTATTTAGTTCAATATATAATTCTTCTTTAATACCGTCATCTAATTTTTGAGTACTTTTATTAGTATAAGCTCCGTAAAACATACCCTCATTAACCTGAGTTTCACCTTTAATGTTAGTAATATTGTCATCAACTTTAGTTACGGTTCCATAACCATCAGCAGAAGTCCAATCTTCTAACTCCCAAGCATTAACTCGGCCAGCTCCCAAGCTAAATAGTGCCGATATTGCAAGCAATCCTCCTACTATTTTCTTTCTCATCTTTCTACTCCTTTCTATTTTAAATATAACATTTCTACCCGTATTATTGTCAATATATCTTGATAACTGCACTGTATATTGACGTCAATCTTATTATGATTTCCAAATTTAACTCTTTAAAAATTAAAAAAGTGCAATGCACTTTTTATTAAATGTGTCAATTAATTATTAGAAGTATATTTTTTTAAAAAGATATACTATTAGATGATAGTTGATAATATTCTTGTAATAATGCCATTATGAATTCATTATTAAGTAGATTATTATTAATATCTTCATAATCTGTTTCTGTTAATGCATCTATGTTTATAACATCCGTATTTTTAAATTCTTCTATGCTCACATTATTACTCATCTTAGTATCGATTTTTAAATTAATTTTTTCGGTATTACTGTCAGGATTGATATTTATTGTTAAATTAGTTGAGATTTCGTGATCGTTTATCTTAGTACTATTAAAAGTAAAATCCCCTTTAATAGCTTCCTGTTCATAATTAATAATAAAATTAGAAGATATCTTATTAGCATTATATTCTGTAACGTTAAAAGTAGCCAATTCGTAATCATTAGTATATAATTTAATGACTTTTTGGTCTTGTTGTTGATCAACTGTTATTCTAGCTTCATTATAATAATCAAAGGCTAAATAGTTGTCCAAAGACTCGTAGCAGAAAATGTTTTCTTGGTCTTTTATTAAAACTGCCTTTAAAACTTTAGAAGAATGTTTCTTAGTATACAAATTTATTTCTAGTTCCTTTTCCTTGGAAATATCTGAAATATTATTTTCAATTTCTTTTAACAATTCTTCTTTATCCATTAATGTTAACTTAGCTAATATTTCTAGAGCTTTCGAATCACTTTTTAGATTATTTAAAAATATTTTACTCACTTGATTTAATCTTTTAGAATCAGCTTTATAAATTAATTTATCAGTTTTGATTTCTTTTTTATTTATGATTAAATTAGTATGTTCCTTACTAAAATCACTGTTTTCTAAAGATTGGATAAATGAATCTTTAAAAAATTTTAAAATATAGCTATAATCACTTAAAGTTACGCTCTTACCAGTCTGAGCAGACCATAAATCTTCACTTGCTCCCAAATTTAAAGTTTTAGTATATATTTGAGGAATTTGAGCAAAAACATCTTGGTTATTAATTAAGATCGCTGCATTAAGAATTGCTTGATTTTCTTTTAAAGCAGCTATGTTACCATATATTTTTTGATTTGCTAAATCCGTCTTAATATCTAGATTATAATTATATGCTGTTAATGCATTATTCTCACTCGTAGTTATTTTAATAGCAGAATTTAGACTAAATTTATCTTCATAATCTAATTTATTCGATTGATCTAGTTTTTCATGTATTAAGTTATAAGATTGATTTAGAAATGTTTTTAAAATCGTTTTGGGTCTACTAAAATGAAAATAATAAGAAACCATAGATACCACTAACATTATTCCTAATACTGCTAATATACCTATAGTTAATTTTCTAGTCTTGCTCATAAATACTACCTACTTCCTATTATAATATTAACATATATAATTTTGGATGACAAAAAAATATTTCTGTTTTAGAAATATTTATTTTAACTTAAGAAGTCGTGAAACATCTTCGGAAATAATTTCTTGTTGATTATTAAGATTTTCAACTAACTTTGGATCTATAGATGTTAAATTATAATCCTCGATTTTATAAGCAAGGTCTTCTAACAATTCTTTTTTCATTTTTAAAAGTTCAATCGCTTCTTCATAAGGTTTATAAGTATTAAAATCATTATTTTCTAAATCACCATAAATATTTTTGGCTTCCGCAATAAATGCTTGATCATATTGACTCATTAATGAATTCAAAAGCTCATGACCAATCTTAGAACTGCGCTTTTTATCGAGATCATTGCGCTTTTTGGTTGAATATATTCCTACTGCATCCAAAGTCAAGACAATTGAAGAAATAGAAATTAAACCTAAGCTACGTAAAGGATTTCCATCTTTCATTAATTTATAAGATATTCCAGCTCCTGTTAAACTTGCTGATATAGCTAATGCACTTAAGGCAATGGCTCTATTGTTTCGCTTTTTTACATTTTTGATCAAATTATTTCTTACTTCAACTTTTGAATCTTGATTTAAATTACTTGCCTCGCTTTTTTTCTGTTGTTCTCCCATATTTATCTCTCCTTTTTTGGCAGTTAGTATTATAGCACATAAGTTTTAAAAAGCAAGTATTTTTTTGATTTACCGAAAATAAGTTTGAAAAAAATAATTAAATTAAAATATTAAAAAGACAAAATCAATAATTTGTTTAAACTTGAATCAAAACAATTAAAAATATAAAAGAAAATTCTTTGAAAGCGCCGATTGTAATGAATATTTTGCAAATTTAAAACTGACTAGTTTTTAGTCAGTTAAGTTATCAAATAATTTTTCTGTTAATTATTTTTCTATATCTATTGAATATAAGTAATAGTTACCAGCTTCGTCTTGTTTATATTTATATAATATATTTTCATCTAAAGTGCCCTTTAAATCTTCATAACTATCGTATGTTACGTTTTCTTTTAAAATAAGATAATTATCATCTTTACTTACATCAACTAAATTTAAAGTATAAGTTGGAGCCACACCACCACCAGGAAAATTTCCATATACGTATAAACCAGTTGCTTCGTCATAAGTATAACCATCTATTAATCCAGCAGAAATGTAATTTGTTCGTTCATATGAACCTTCACCGAATATTAATTCTACTTTTTCTTTAAGTGCTGATTCCTCAAAAGTGATAGTTGAAGATGATTCATTAAACGAATTTTCAATATCTGATTCAGTT